>NZ_JJNY01000017.1:0-96520 GCF_000690035.1 Pseudoalteromonas sp. S3431 | reverse complement strand
TTTAGAACAACTAGATAAAAATTTTTTGCCTAGTTCTAGCGTAATTTTCTTAACGTTAAATAGATCTCATATATAAGCAGGTTGGTATTACTTATTTTTTATAAAAATAATTCATTTAATTTATAACAATATGATTTTTAATAATAATTAAAGTACAAAAAAGGAAGTCTTTGTATGTTTTTTAAAAAAAGTCAGTTAGCTATTTCATTAGCGTTTACGCTAGGCCTTGTTGGATGTGGCGGCGATGATAAAGCGAGCGTTGCAGAGCCCGTTGCAGAGTCTGTAGTAGTCAATGCAGACCCAGTGAAGGTAGACCCAGTAGAAGTTAACACCATCTCTCTTACTGGAAAGGTTATTGATGGCTATGTATCTGGTGCAATAGTATG
This sequence comes from Pseudoalteromonas sp. S3431, assembly GCF_000690035.1. Classification (NCBI taxonomy): domain Bacteria; kingdom Pseudomonadati; phylum Pseudomonadota; class Gammaproteobacteria; order Alteromonadales; family Pseudoalteromonadaceae; genus Pseudoalteromonas; species Pseudoalteromonas sp. S3431. The sequence goes on along the minus strand of NZ_JJNY01000017.1, from coordinate 96,134 downwards.
GCTAGATATTGATGGCAATGGTATTTTTGACGAGCAAACAGAACCTTCTGTAGTCTCTGAAGAATCGGGTAATTATAGTTTTAATTTTACAGAAGAGCAGGCGCTGTGTGTGCCGTATTCAACTATGTATGTTGATGTACCTGTTGGCGCAATTGACGAGGATTTAGGAGAGGTAACACAAGCGTATCAAATGTCATTTCCGCCCTCAATTGAGGCTTTGACTGATGAAGATATTCGAAATATATCACCTTTAACAACCGTTATTTGGGAGCAGTTGAGCCTTCAATTACAAAAAAGTGGTAACAATAATTTAAGTTGTGATGCACTTAAGGAAAATATTGAGCTACTTGCAAACCTTCAAAGCGAAATAACAAATGTAATGCAAAACTTGGTTGCGCATTATAATTTGTCGACGGAACAAATTTACTCAGATTTTATCGCTACTAACGACAGCGACGCTTACGACAGAGCACAAGCAATTGTTAAGGGGTTAAAAGCGGCCTATAAATTCAAGCAAGAGCTAGATGCTCAGTTTCCTGATGCAGAAGAAGTAAGAGCAGTGATTTACCAAGACACAGCAAAAGATGCAGAGTATGGGTTTGAAAATGCATGGTACCGCGACAAAGTTATTTTTGCGGGCACTGAGTTTTTTCATGAGCAAGTAAAGCTTAAAAATACAGACGAACTCGATAAAATTGATTTTATTTTAACTCAACTTCAATCAATAGATACGCCTTGGGGCGAAGAGTCGTTAAATGGAAAATTAAGAGTTAGAGATGATGTATACATTAACGTCGATCGTACTTACCGATGCTCTAGTATTGAGAACGTTAGTTTTGAGAAAAGTAATGTGCGTTACAGCGTTGATAATACAAGCCCGTCGGTTAACTTCCCAACAGCGGATGAATGCGTTAGTTCTAATTTAGATACACCGTTCGAGCGAGGTTTTAGCATTAGCTATACTGAGTCAGAATCGTTTTACCAAACTGACTTTGCCTTTAGAGAGGAAAATGCCGACTTTCAAACATTATCTGATTGGGTAAATGTTAAAGACAAAGCTGCTGATTTAGACACTCAAGATTTAGTTACTGTACTCGCTGCTATGCCCTATAAGTTTGATGACGAAACATCTATTGATGCTAGCTTTTGGCGTAAATACAAAACCACAGACAACGTACGTATTATTAAAACAATTGAAGGGCAATGGTTTAGAGAGACTCGCCGAGAAGATGGAACAACGCTGTATGAATGCGGTGAAAACGGTGTTGATTGGGGGCCATGCGAATAGTTTCTCCTTAAAGTATGAATGTTAATTATTTATGCTAATTAACCTGAACTCTGGATAATAAATCTATCTCAAGCGGCTATTTTCAGCGCTTTGGATAAAACGACAAAATGTTCAACATTAAAAACCACGTTAGGTTAATACCTACCGTGGTTTTTTGCTTTTAACTAAATGTCCTTATAAATCATTTGGTTATGTGGTTTTAATCTCAGCTGTAACGCATGTAATATTGGTGTAATAGTAAGATGTTATCCCGTACGCTAAAGTATTTTAGAAGGAACATATTTAAAAATACTTAAATGATCCGTGTTTAAGTTTTTAAGGTGTTCGGGGTATTAATATCTAGGAGAAAACTACAATGCAGCAAGAAGCAATAACTAAACTTAAAAACCGTAACATTAGTCACCTCAAAGCCGATTTAGCGTGCGTAAAAGCAATAGCTCAAGCTGCTATAAATGTTGAGCTTTTCACTATTCCGATTTATATGGTATCGCTTTATTCTATAAAGGGAATGCATCAAATTAACAGTGCCGGAAGTAAACTTTACGCTGGGCGCTGGTGGCCAGGCTCTGGTGCAACGGCCGCAACTAAGGAAAAACCACTAACAACCAATGAAAATGTGTTTAATAAGGTATACAGCGTTTTTATTGAAGAGATGTTGCATCTACAGTTAGCTTCTAATATGGCTAGCACGATAGGTGTCACGCCTATTTTTACAAGTAAAGCATTACAAAGCGACGATTATGGTTGGCATTGTTATAAAGCAAATTCAACATTAATACCGCATATCTTAGATTTTACAGACTGGAAGGGCAAAGATCCTGATTTAAGTAAGTTAACAGTAGAGCTGAGGGCAATGAATGAGGCGCAGGTCGATCTTTTTTTAGCGATTGAAGAAAAAGCTGAGCGTGGACATGAGATGTTATTTAACCCTCCAGTAAAGCGGCAAAACGGCGATGTGGGAACGAAGTATTTTGAATCAGCGCCATTTAATTGGTTTACACCGAGTATGGGAGAAACTGATTTACCATTATTTGGCTCTATTGGTCATATGTACTTGTGTTATTGGGATTACTTAGAGATTACTTATTCCGATGGTAGTCATTTACTATGGCACTTAATTTCACCTGCAAAAGACAATGGCTTACAGCGAGATCAATTTAATAATACCCCACCGAGAGAAGCTAAGCAGTATCCAGGTATTAAAACTGAAATAGAATGTACAACTCAAGATTTGAATAACGTAAAACTACAGCTCATCAATAATATTAATGCTATTACTGACCAAGGTGAAGGTGATGATGTGGTTAAAACGATTATAGAGCGTTGGGTAACTGAGTCTTGGGCGGTTTCGTTTGAGAAAGCTCAAACAAAAAAAGCGGGTATGCTCAGTAGCGTGCAATCTAAGTTTCAGCCGAGTAAAGAGGGCTTAATTAAAGATTACCCAGGGTATGATGATCAAGGAAATCCTACAGCGGCTGCATCAGGCTCTGCTCAAGCACGCTTTGATAATGGGGGGAAAGATCATTTTGAACTATTCGATGAAGTTAAAAGCTTAATAGCTAAAGATGATTATATTACCTGGGATGTATGGCATGAAAATAACCCAGATAAACCTTGGAATGATGCAATGCTAGGTATTGATGGTGCACCTCACCTACCTAAAACATCCGATATTGCAGCGGCTTTAAATCGATTAGGTTCACCAGCAGAAATAGATAATACGTTTACTATTTTTAGCTCTTCTGCTGTTGGTACCATTAAAGGAATTACAACATCACTGAACAAATATTGGGCTGATCCTAAGTCACAATTTCCTTCGCCTGCGATGGGTGGCTCTGGAGATCGTGTTTCTATTTGTTGGGCTGTTACGGGCCGTTGTCCTGATCTAGTTACAGGTATTGAAAATCAAACAAAACAACAGTTGTATCATGCGTGTCAAGGTATGGCGATAGATGAAAGTAGTGGTGATGATAAGAATGTGTGTGCTGATAAATTGGCGTATCACAGCTGTAAAGGGTCGAACGAGTGTAAGACACAAGGTGGTTGTGGCTTTGTGCAAAGCGCAACGGGTGGCGGTAATTGCGGTAGTTCTGCGGCAGCAGGATTAAAAAGCGCGCCAGCAGATAATTTATGTGGCAGTTTGGGAGGTTGCGCTGTGCCTATTTCAGCATCACAACTTTACCCTGCACAAAGTGATGCTAACTATGAAATGCAGTTATATAAATTTGGCGAAGCCCCACACTTTCATGGACAAGAAATACAATGGCCAGAATTAGTTGCAAGAGATATGTTACCTCCTACTGTTGTTGAAAAAAACTCTATGCCTTATCACCAAGGTGAAGCTGTTTACGATGTTGCATGGCGCAGCTACTGTGCTGCAAAAGGTTTGGTGAAAGTGCAAGGTAGTGGCCATAATAAATCCATTCATATTCCTTCATCGCCGGCACCATCTGATATTCGCTTGGTATTACCGCCTTCAACTTAAGCGATTTTTTCAATAGCAAAATTAGTGTAATCAATTCAGTGCACCATTACACAGCTATAAACCGTAAGGCTCCTTTATGGGGGCTTTACTCATTTATAAGGACCAACATTTTGACGAAAAATATGCTTAATTTAGAGCCATTGGGATTTGGGGTTGGATTAAGAACACAGCATTTCCCTTATCTCATGAATGAAAAAGACTGGGGGATTGATTGGTTTGAAATAATTAGTGAAAATTTTATTGATAATTATGGCTATGCTCGTCACGTATTAGAAGAAGTCCGTGCAAAAAAACCGATTGTAATGCATGGTGTGTCAATGAACATTGGCAGTACAGATCCCTTAAATCAGGTATACCTTGAAAAGCTAAAAAAACTTGCTCATGAAATCGAACCTGAATGGATTTCAGATCACCTTTGTTGGACAGGTACAATGGGTGTTAATAGTCACGATCTTTTACCTATGCCACTAACTAAGGAAAGTTTTCAGCATGTGGTTTCAAGAATTCATTATGTGCAAGATTTTTTACAACGCCCATTAATACTTGAAAACCCTTCTAGTTATTTAGAATTTCAACAAAATACTTTTACTGAATGGGACTTTTTATCAGAACTAGTTAATCAAACTGGCTGCGGACTGTTGCTAGATGTAAATAATGTTTATGTGTCATCTTATAATCATGGTTATGACCCTGAAACATTTATTAAAAATCTCCCTCATGATCACATTGTGCAGATACACCTAGCAGGACCTACATTAATGGGAGACTGCCTTATTGATACGCATGACAGACCCGTGCCTGAAAAAGTGTGGTATTTATATCGACTGGCTCAGTCACTTGCTGGCGGTAATATTGCTACTTTACTAGAATGGGATGCCAATATACCTGACTTTCCTACGTTAGTGACTGAATTGAATAAAGCGCGTTCAGTTCTTAGAGGTGCCATGCCAAGCACAGATAATATTTTTAGTACAATGAATGACACAATAGCACTCTCTACTCCAATAGTCCGTTAAATAACATATGGTTAGATCAAAGTATGAATGAAGTAACGCTGAAGAAAACACAAGAATGGATGATGACGATGTTAGTTGTACGTGGCGATCTTAGAGAAAAAGTGATGCAAGCTTCTGCACATACTGATTTATCTTGGGAGTTATTAACCGAAGGTAAAGAAAGGTCAACATTTTTTCGCCGCTTAAACATATATGCTGCAGGGTATGTTATGCGCTTAGTTGAATGCTTAAAATCTGAATATCCAACTCTTGAGAGCTTTATGGGGGAAATAGTTTTTGCAGATTTTGCAAAAGCATACATTGTTACTCTTCCCTCGGAAAAGCCAAGCTTGTATGACTTAGGTGTTGGATTTTCACTGTTTCTTCAAAGTACTCGCCCAGAAGGTAATTATAGCTCTGAGGAGGAAGCCTTTTTTTCTTTGCCGGCTGAAATTTCTCGTGTTGAGCGAGCGCAGGCGGAGGTATCATTAGCTAAAGGATTTGAAGGAGAGCAAGATGAACTCGCTGTATTAGATTTTTTTTCGATACTACAACAAAAGCTTACTGTAAAAACACCTCCTTGTTTACGTTTAGTTGAATTAGCTTACCCAATTATACCATTGATGGAAAAGCTCCAATTACATGATGGATATGATATGCCTGTAGCAAAATTAAATTTTGTCGCTTTGTCTCGTATTAATTATAAATTAAGTACATTAGCGCTTGAATCTTGGCAGTTTGAATTTTTAAAAGTGTGTGAGCAAGAGCCTCTTTTATCAAATTGTATTGAAATTACGTCAAAAATCACTGGTTTAGATAAAGGTGATTTATTAGCGCGTTTATTGTTCTGGCTGCCCAACGCTACTGTGCATGGATTACTTAAAGTAACTTATTAATATAATCAAAAATATCACTTTATTCCGGCTTTTAAATTACAGCTTAAACTCTATTTTATTTATTAAACACTTTTTAATCTGTTTTTTACCTAGCATTACTGTAAAATTATCGGCTTAACATTTGTATAGCAATATTTACAATTGTTATTGCTCGTTAAGTATTTAAACTAATTTAAGTAGAGCTTATGATTTTTTATATTATAGGGTTAAGTTTACTTGTTATTATTTTATGCGTTGCGCTTTATGTAATTTACAGCAATATAAATAAAAGTCGGGTAAGAAAATCCAAGGAATACAACGTACTGTTTGATAAAGATACGATAGTGGATGAACTAATCACTCAACTAACAGAAAAAAATCAAACACAAGAAAACCAACATAAAACAGCTAAAGGTAAAGAAGAAATCCTCGCAACATTTGTTGACTTACATCGCTCTGGTAGCTTTTGCGCACATTTGAGTGAACAGGAAATTATTTACTTTGTGAAAAAGAAATTAAACATGGAGAGTAATAAAAATGGATAGCGAAAAAGCAGTCCCAGCAGTAAAAAGTGACTCATTTATGAGTCGATTTGGTCGTCGTAATGTAATTATAGTGTCATCAATTGTTGTTGTATTGGTAGTGATAGCAACCCTTACATCGCAAGTTGTTTCGTGGAATGAAGCAGATGAGCGTTTAGTACATCAATCGGCTTTTACAGGTAACTTAACCGTAATAAATCAAGCCGGCCCTTATTTAAAAGCGTTTGGTAGTACATCTGCTTATAAAAAAGTAATTTCGATTAATTTTACGGGCGATGCCGGTGCAACAGCAAGCGCAATTGTGCCGTTAATACCAATTCGATTTTTAGATACCACAACGGGCGGCGCACGAGGTGTTTCTCGTTTTAGGTTACCAGGCAATGTACCAGCAGCTGAGTCGGGTGCTCTACGTGGTTTACTTAAAATACACGAAGAGTTTGGTTCACAAGAAACATTAATATCTAATTTATTAATGCGTGCAACCACTGAAAATGTAAAAGCGTCGGCGCGTATGATGTCGGTAGAGCAACACTACTCTGGTGGTAATGGTCAATTAAGCCAAGATTTTGCTGATCAATTAACCAACGGTATTTTTGTTACTGAACAAATTATTAGTACAGGTGAGCGCGATAAATCTGACGATTTAGGTAATTTAAGTAAACAGCAACGTGTCACTATTAATATTAAAGTGGACGATGAAGGTAATACATTGCGTAACGCACCTATTTTAGGCGCTTACGGTATTACAGTAGTTGATGCCAGCATTATTGATATTGACTACGAAAGCAAAGTAAATGCTCGCCTTGAAGCCCAAAAGCAAGCAGCTGCTGATGAAGCACTAGCGCGTCAAAATCTTAAAAAAGCTGAGCAACAAGCACGTACTGAAGTGGCTTTAGGTGAACAAGCAATTGCTAAGCAACGTGCTGAATCTGAAAAGCTAAAAATCAAAGAGCAAATTGATGCTGAACGAATTAAGGCAAATGCTATTATTTCTGCGCAGCAACGAGTGGCTGTAAAAGCGGAGCTTGCAAAAGAGCAAGAAGAGATTTTAAAGCAACAACGTTTAGAAGCATTAGGTATGGACGTTTTAGCTGAGGCTCGTTTAAGAGCTAAATCTGCGGCACTTGATCCAAAGTATGTATTTGATGAAACGCTAAAAGCAGAAGTTAAAATTCAAACCGCCTTATTTACAAGCTTAGGTAATAGCCGTTTAGTGCCTGAAATTGTAATAGGCGCAGGCCAAGGCGAGCAAAGTAATGGCTCTGAATTTATGCGTTTATTAGCCGCCGATGCTGCATTAAGCCTTAAAAAGCGTTTAGAAAAAGAGAAAAAATAAACGATTAGTTAAGTATTGAACAAACAAAAAAACGTTGGCTGATTCGCATTGGCCAGCGTTTTTTATTGCGTAAATTTTGTTATTGTATGGTGCAGCTTAGCTTGTGAAAACAAGCTTTTTAAATTATGAAATAAAAGAGTGAGCAGTACTTATGGATTCCAGTAATCAATTTATTTTAGATTTAGGGCAAGAGCATATTACCATTCAGCGACGATATGAAGCGCTGGGAGCGTTTAACGATTTTTTGATTGCTGTATGGTTTTTAATTGGCAGTTTTTTCTTTTTAAATGACTCACTAATAGAAAGTGGCACATGGTTGTTTATAGCGGGCAGTGCCCAATTGCTTATAAAACCTGTTTTGAAGTTGATCAGCTTAGTACATGTTAGTCGGGTATTTCATTCAAATAAAACAGCATAAACACGACTCATGATGAGTTCAGTTATTATGGCTAATAATTTACCAATATAAGTTATTTAAATATCAAGGATAGAGCATTGAAAGTACTTAAGTGGATTGCAATTGGCATTGCTACTGTATTGATTATAGGCTTACTAATTCCCGAAAAAATAATGATTCCGGTACAAGGTGCCACAAGTAAAGATTGGAACCATAACACGTTTTGGTACGAGCCTTGGGGTAGGTCGGGCGTGCACAAAGGAATTGATATTTTTGGCATAAAGAACACTCCTGTAGTTGCCTCAACAAATGGTGTTGTTATATTTGCAGGTGAGTTAAGCCGAGGTGGTAAAGCGGTTGCTGTACTTGGGCCAAAATGGCGCGTGCATTATTTTGCACATTTAAATGAGTACAGTGTAAGTGCTGGCGATACAGTGAGCATAAACAGTCAAATTGGTTTACTGGGCGATACTGGAAATGCTGCAGGAAAACAGCCTCATGTGCATTATTCTATTTTATCATTAGTGCCCATGCCGTGGCTTTTTACAACGCAAAATCAAGGGTGGAAAAAGATGTTTTTTTTGAGCCCACATAAAAAATTAACGATTAAGTGACCATTGTATTTACTATAAAATGACCTTTTTAATTTAGCTGTTAATCCCGTATAAAATGGGCTTAACAGCTTCAAAGTAATAAATTTTAATTGTTAATACTGATTTTTCGTTTACTGCATTGCTACTGCGAGCTGGTGGTATAAACCAATACCAACAATCACATTAAACGGGAAAGTTACACCGAGTGAACTCAGCATAGCAAGACCAATATCGGCTTTAGGGATTGCCGCCTTTATTGCAGCGGGTGCGGCTATGTATGAGGCGCTGGCTACTAAGCTGCCTAAAATAACTACCGAGCCTAATTCTAAATTTAAAAGTGTGCCTACTGCTGTGCCAATCGTGCCTAAAAATAGCGGGGTGACGATAGCAAATACCGCTAGTTTCCAATGCTTCCAAGGGATAGGGCGTAGAGTTTGCGCGGCGACTAAACCCATTTCTAGTAAAAATAATGCAAGTACAACTTTAAAGCTACTGGTTAAAAGACTAGTTACCTGGCTGCCTTGCACCGTGCCGTACATCATACCTATTACTACACCGCCAACGAGTAAAATCACACTTTTGTTCGTGAGAGTTTCGTGCCAAAGGGCTTTTAACGACAGCTCATTATTTTGGCCGTTTTCTTTATCAAGCTTCCGGTAAAGCAATAAACCAACAATGATTGCTGGGAGTTCTAGCATCACTAAATAAAGGGTTACTTCTGCGCCTACAACTAACTTAGCTGACTCGGCATAGGCCAGCGCAACAGCAAATGTACCTGCACTCACTGAGCCGTAATGTGCAGCAATGCTGGCGCTATTAGCAACAGAGAGTTTAATAACGTATTTTAAAATAGGGTAAAGCGTAAGGGGTATAAGTGCACCAAGGAGCATAACCGATCCCATTTCGGGAAGTAGTTGCCAGCTTAAGTTACCGTGCAGCACCATACCGCCTTTTAAGCCGATAGTTAACATGAGCAATAAGCTTAGTGTGTCGTAGGTGGCTTTTGGAATGGCCAAATCAGAGCGTAAAATACCCGCTACTAATCCTAAAATAAAAAACATAACAACGATATCTGGCACTGGCTTTCCTTACTAGGTGGTAAATTAAGTAGCGCTATTGTAGATAAAACTTTGTATAGTAAATAATAAAATAAATACGAGTTAGTTATAGGTTTTTATCTATGAGTTGCTTATTAGGTAACTATTATTAGGTACATTATGAGGTAGGTATGGATTTACGGCATATATCGTTTAGGTTGCTTGAAGTATTTATGAGCGTGGTTAAAACGGGTTCAATAAGCGAAACCGCAAGGCGCTTACACTTAACACAGCCTACGGTATCGCTACAAATAAAGCGATTACAAGAAGCGGTAGGCGAGCCACTACTTCTTATACAACAGCAAAAGCTACACGTGACCGATGCAGGGCTTGAGCTATTTAAAACATGCCAACAGGTATTTGGACATTTTGAAGACTACCAAGATTTTTTAACCGAGCTTAATGGTGGATCGCGCGGCCGTTGTAAAATTGCAATGGTTAATACGGCGCAATATATTTTACCAAAACTACTTGGACCTTATAGTAATTTACATCCCCATGTTGAGCTCCCGCTTGAAATAGGTAACAGGGCTGAGGTGCTTGATAGGTTTGAGCGAGGGGAAGACGATATTTATGTATTTAGCCACCCGCCGTCGCTTGAACACGCACAAGCTGCGCGTTTTTTGCATAATCCACTGGAATTTATAGTGCCGCTAAACCATCCGTTAGCTCATGTAAAAGCCGTTAAATTAACTGATTTAATGCAGTATCGTTTTTTACTACGAGAAAATGGCTCAGCAACACGTATGTTATTTGAAAGCGAGTTACAAAGCCGAGGGTTAGTGCTGAGCGATAGCGTGCAAATGGCGAGTAATGAAGCAATACGCGTCGCGGTTGCATCGGGTATGGGTATTGCGGTTTTATCACGCCATGTTCTTGCAACAGACGATACTAGTTTTAAAGTGTTAAACGTAACCGATACCCATTTAGCGAGTCATTGGTATTTTGTAATGCGAACAGATAGGTACATATCGCATGCTGCACGTAACTTTTTAAAGTTTGCGCAGCAGCACGTAGAGCAATATTTAGATACGCAGTGGGTGCGCAATGAGTTACATAATTTAGATTTAAACTAGATTTAAATTAGGTTTAAAGTTAATTAATATCCGGTGTTGAGTCTCTTAAAATAAGCTTTGGCTGAAACACGCGCTTTACTGCTATGCCGCTTTTTTTATAAATATCTTTAAGTACTAAGTTAGCCGCAGCTCGGCCCATTTCGGGAACTGGGTTATCTATTGTAGTCAGTGTTGGGTAGAGGTAATTGGTAAAAATTACGTTATCGAACCCAATAATGGCTAAATCTTTTGGTAGGTTAAAACCGTGTTCGCGGGCGTATTTCATAGCACCCGATGCCATTTCGTCATTGGCACATACAAGGGCAGTTATTTGCGCTTTATTTTGAATAAAATGCCTTAATCCGTCGCTGCCGCCGGTTTCTTTAAAGTCGCCTATGTAAAATAGGTTTTCGTCAAAGGTTAGGTTGTACTCTGCTAGGGCTTGTTTGTGACCTTTTAAACGGTTTGACGCGTCTTCTTTAAACTGCGGGCCTGCTATGTACGCAATGTTTTTATGACCTTTGTTGATCATGGCTTTAGTGGCTAAGTAGCCGCCCATTACGTTGTCGAGGCTAATGCAGTTTTCTTCAATTTCTTTAACGTAGCGGCTCATTAAGTAAATAGGGGTTTTGCCTTTACTTAACTCAATTAGGTACTCGTTTGATACCGCTTCTACGTGGGCAATAATAGCGTCGCAATTACGGCCTATTAAAAATTCAAAGCCGCTTTTTTCTTTTTTCTCGTCACTGTGTCCAGGGGTAATAATCACGTGTTTACCCGCGATACGAAGGTGCTCTTCAATGGCTGACATCATTTGACCAAAAAACGGACCATCCAACTCAGAAACTAAAATACCGACGCTGTTTGTAGTGCTAGACGCCAAAGAGCGAGCAATAGAACTTGGCTGATAGCCTAGCTCTTTCATTGCTTCTAATACCTTTTTTTTAGTTTTTTTGCTTACGTAGTCGTTGTCGTTAAGTACCCTTGAAACAGTTGATAAAGACACACCTGCCATTTCTGATACTTGATAAATTGTCGCCATTGATGTCCTAGCTTATATGTGTTTTTAATCGCGCTTTATAAAATATAAAGCGCGAAGGGTCATTAAAAGTTAATTTACACATTACTGCGTCTAATTGCTAAGTCTTCTGTTATTTTTTGCGTCATCGCTGAAGTAAGCGGATAAATAAGCATCAATGCGGCGCCTAAAAAAGCAAATGCGGCAGGTATCCAGCTCATAAGTAACTGCATACCAGGTAGGGCTTGCGTAATTGTTAGCTCATCCATACCGTTATAGCCGTAGCCTGCAAGTACCACTAATACTAATGCACCGGCAAAACCACCACCGGTTTTTTGCACAAATGTACCCGCAGAATAAATAAGGCCTGTAGCGCGGCGTTTGTTTTTCCACTCTGAATAATCGGCTGAATCACCAAGCATACTAAAAAATAATGTTGGCATCATCGCGGCAAAAAATTCAGCAGCGCAACCAAAGGTAAATACAGCGACCAGGTTATCGCTAGGCACCCAGTAAAATGCAGTAGTGAGTATGCCGCTTAGCATTAATGATGCTATAAATAGGTTTCGTTTACCCATAATTTCGGCCAGTTTACCCGTGGCAAGTGCGCCTAATATAGATACAACCAACAAGGCAATAAAGTATTGCCCAGCCATAAGTTCATTGGCTACGTGGTACTTAAAGTAGTACGCAATTACACCGTATTTTATGCCATTAAACATCATGGTTAAAAAACCAATGCCGAGTAATACCAGCCAAGGTTTGTTGGTCAGAAGATCAACCATGTCGCGCTGTGAACCTGTTAGGCTTTGCTTATCTTTATTGAGTAATTTTTTAATAACGAATGTCATTGCAGCCATAACAAGGGCAAAAAATACCCCGCTGTATAAATCGCGGTAATAAAAAAACAGGGTGGTAGCAAGCAAAGGTAGGATTATAAATGGCAGGCTTTTGGTTAAATCAAACAATTCTGATTTTAAATTCCCTTCATTTGAGGCGTGCGGTGTTACACGCTCTTTGGTAGTCGCAAACGTTATAATCATTAAAATAATAAGTAAGCTGGCAAATAAGTACATAGTAAGCTGATAGCCTTTGGCGTTGTCGCCACCACCAAAAAATGCCACTAGCTCAGGTAAAAAACCCATAACCAATAAGCCACCAGTAAACGCACCTGCAAACCTAAAACCAGAGAGCTTTGTGCGTTCTGTATCGTCTGGTGTCATTACGCCCATAAGTGCCGAGTAGGGCACGTTACTTACGGTGTAAGCAAGCGTTAAACCTATGTAAGTTACGTAAGCATAAATAAGTTTATTGGTGGTGCTAAAGTCGGGTGTAGTAAAACACAACACCATAAACAAGCCCAAAAACGGTGCCGAGTAGAGTATCCACGGGCGAAATTTACCAAAGCGCGACTGCGTTCTGTCGGCAATCATACCCATAATAATGTCGGTTACGCCATCTGATAGCCTTACCACCAAAAACAGCATGGCAGCGGCGGCTGCCGATATGCCAAATGTATCGGTGTAAAACACCGCTAAATAAGCAAGCGCGCCGCGCCATACTAAGTTAGCGCCGGCATCGCCCATGGCGTAACCGACTTTTTCGTATAAAGGGAGTTTGTTCACTGTGTGTGTTCTTATTGTTATAAGCCGATAAATTATCGGCTAGTTATTAGGTTACTGTACGCTTTACCGCTGGATTTAACAGTTCGTTTTTGTGTGTTGTAGTCTACGTGTACTATTCCAAAGCGCTTTAAATATCCTTCTGCCCATTCAAAGTTATCCATTAGGCTCCACGCAAAGTAACCATCTACTTTTACGCCTTGCTCGGTTGCGTTATGTAGGGCATTTAAATGCTCGTGGTAATATTCAATACGGTCGTTGTCTCTCACTTCACCGTCTTTAAATTCGTCAGCCATGGCTGCGCCATTTTCGGTAATATAAATAGGTGGTAGGGTGTATTTTTCGTTTAACGATACAAGTAATTCTGTAAGCGCTTTAGGATAAATTTCCCAGCCTATATCGGTCATTGGCGCTTTATGTGGCAGCTCATGGTAAAAGTCGGTTTCGCTTGCTTGATAATGCATGCGGGTATAAAAGTTAACCCCTAGGTAATCTAGCGGTTGAGCAATTATTTCCATGTCGCCATCTAAAATATCTGGGCGGTGGGCTTTAGGTAATTGCTTAATAATATCAGGGTATTTACCTTGCATTACAGGTTGCATGTACCATTGGTTTATATAGTCATCAGCAAATGCAGTGGCTTTTAAATCTTCTTCACTTTGGGTAACGGAGTAACAAGGCGTAAAGTTAAGCACAATACCGTTTAGCGTGTTTGGGCTATTTTTAGCAAGTACTTGCATAGCTAAACCGTGACCTAGTAATAAGTGGTGCGCGGCTTTACGACCAAATTCGCGACCTACAATGCCAGGCGCATGTACGCCAATTTCGTAACCTAAGTAAGAGCTGCAAAAAGGCTCGTTTAAGGTGGCGTAAGAGTGCACACGTTCCCCAAATGCTTTGGTAATTAAATCTGTGTAATGGGCAAATTCGTAAGCGGTGTTACGGTTTAGCCAGCCACCTTCGTCTTCAATATGTTGTGGTAAATCCCAGTGATACAGCGTTACAAAAGCTTTAATGTTACGGCGTTTTAATTCATCTAAAATGTCGGTATAAAACTTAACGCCTGTCGGGTTTAAGTGACCATTTTTAGTCATTACGCGTGGCCACGAAATCGAAAGTCTGTAAGCGTCTACACCTAATGATTCAATTAAGTTTATATCGTCTTTCCAGCGAGTGTAGTGCTCGCAGGCTACATCGCCATTTGAATTGTCGACTATTTTGCCTTCTTTACTGCAAAAGGTATCCCAAATACATGGCAAGCGATCAGCTGCGCCGCCTTCAATTTGAAATGAGGCCGTAGCTACACCATAAGTAAAATTTTTGGCTAAAAGTGGTGAGCCACTAGGTAAAGATAATTGTTTCATTAAGAGAAAACCTCTGCTTCTTTTTGGTAAAGTTTGCTTTGTATAGAGCGTATATTAAATTTATCATTGGAAGCGCTTCCATATTTAATTTGATTAATCACTAAGTATGGTATTTAATAACTTTAAGGAAGCGCTTCCATATTTAGGTTAGTGGCTATTGTTAAACAGGTCAATAGTTAAATTTAAATAACAAATAGGCGCTCACAAAATCACACTGACACAACACAGGGCTATAAAAATGAAAAAAAGCTTAAACACTAACAGGTTACACATGCTCCCCATTTTAATTGGAGGATTGTGCGTTTTAAGTGGGTGTAATAAACAAGAGATTAACGCAAATAATAGCCAAGGCGACGTAGTAAAAAAGACTGAGCATGAGCAAGGTGATTTATCACTTTGGCCAACGCTTAAAAGCAAAGTAGTTAAAACGCCTGAAATTGAAAATACGATTGCACAGTACTTAAAAACAATGACGCTTGAGCAAAAAGTAGCGCAGATGATCCAACCTGAAATTCGCGATATAACTGCTGCAGACATGCGCAAATATGGTTTTGGTTCGTATTTAAATGGCGGTGGCTCGTTCCCGAATGCTAATAAGCATGCAACGCCTGCAGATTGGATAACGCTTGCTGAAAGCATGTATCAGGCCTCGGTTGATGACTCAATTGATGGCAGTAAAATTCCAACCATGTGGGGCACCGATGCCGTACATGGCCATAATAATGTGATTGGGGCGACGTTATTCCCTCACAATATTGGTTTAGGTGCTGCTAATAACCCCGCATTAATTGAGCGAATTGCAGCAGCTACTGCAATAGAGGTAATGGCAACAGGCATAGATTGGGTGTTTGCACCGACTGTTGCGGTTGTGCGCGACGACCGATGGGGCAGAACGTACGAAGGCTACTCAGAAGACCCTGCAATTATACGTGAGTATTCAGCCGCAATTGTAAACGGATTGCAAGGCAGAGCCGATGAGGACTTTTTAAGTGATAAACGCGTAATTAGTACCGTTAAGCACTTTTTAGGCGATGGCGGCACTGTAGATGGTGACGATCAAGGCAATAACATTGATAGCGAAGAGGTGTTATATAATATTCATGCGCAAGGTTATATAGGTGGCTTAACAGCAGGTAGTCAGTCGGTTATGGCATCGTTTAATAGCTGGAATGGTAAAAAAAATCACGGCAATAAATACTTACTTACCGATGTGTTAAAAACAAAAATGGGTTTTGATGGCTTTGTTGTAGGAGATTGGAACGGGCACGGACAAGTTGCCGGCTGTACAAATGAAAGCTGCCCGCAAGCTGTTAATGCCGGGCTTGATATTTTTATGGTGCCAACGGGTGCTTGGAAGCCACTTTATGAAAATACAATTAAACAAGTAAAAGCGGGCACAATAACAATGGCGCGAATAGATGACGCCGTAGCACGTATTTTACGCGTTAAATTACGCGCGGGTTTATTTGATAAGCCTAGCCCCGCAAATCGAAAATATTCAGGTAAATTAGAACTAATAGGCGCACCTGCACATCGCGATATTGCCCGCCAAGCGGTACAAGAGTCGTTAGTACTGCTTAAAAACAACAACCATTTATTACCGCTTAACCCGTCTAGTAACATACTGATTGCAGGCGATGCGGCCGACAACATAGGCAAGCAATCGGGCGGTTGGAGCATTACGTGGCAGGGAACTAATAATCAAAATGCAGATTTCCCAGGGGGAACGTCTGTTTATGCGGGGCTAAAAACACAAATAGAGGCTGCTGGCGGTAACGCTATTTTAAGCCCAACGGGTGAATTTAATACCAAACCCGATGTAGCCATTGTTGTATTTGGTGAAGAACCGTACGCAGAAGGACATGGCGATAAGGACAACCTTGAGTTTGAACGTAACAATAAACGCTCTCTTAAAATATTAAAAACATTAAAGCAGCAAGGTATTGCGGTGGTATCGGTGTTTATATCGGGCAGACCAATGTGGGTTAACAGCGAGCTAAACGCGTCAGATGCATTTGTAGCAGCATGGCTTCCTGGCACTGAAGGACAAGGTATTGCTGATGTTTTATTAGCGGATGCAAGTGGGCAGGTACAATACGACTTTAAAGGTAAGTTGTCTTTCTCGTGGCCTAAATCGCCACTTCAAACCGCAGTAAATAAGGGCGATGCTGATTACTCACCATTATTACCCTATGGCTTTGGCTTAACGTATAAAGATGAAAGTACGCTTGCCAATAATCTAAATGAAGACTCAGGTGTTGATATTAGTAACCTTGTGCCGCTATCTATATTTAATGGCAGCTTTAAAACACCGTGGCGTTTGTTTTTAAATTCAACCAGCGAGCAGCACCAAGTAGCAAGTAACAGTGTAAAGCTTGGCGGCATTACTTATCGCACTGAAGACAAAGCGATTCAAGAAGATGCAATGCAGTTTAATTTTGATGGCACTGCAGCCAGCTATATCGAAATTAATAGTAACTTTACCGAAGATAAAGTAGCCTACATTGAAGCTAATTCGGCCCTTAGCTTTAGCTATAAAGTAAACCAAATACCTAGCTCACAGACATACCTTGCAATGAAATGCGAACAAGGCTGTGGTGGCGAGCTTGATATTACCAATGAGCTTAAAAATGCTGATTTAAATACATGGCAAACCATGCGTATAGATTTAACGTGCTTTGCTAAAAAGGGCGTTGATTTTGCCAGAGTAACCAGCCCTTTTATTATTAAAACGGCAGGCGAGCTTAGCGTTTCAGTTGCAGATATCAGCTTTGAACCACAAGGCGCTAAAACAGCAAAAATAAAGTGTGAGTAGTAGAGTGCTTATAAGTTAAGTTTATTGTGTGTTGTCTCAAAGCCCTAAGGGCGTGTTGATCTTTGTGGATTGAAATTTGTTCAATCTAGGGGCGATTTAATCGCGGCGCGAGGTTTGTAACCTAGTGGGCTAAGTAAAAACCGAGCAACAAAGAGTAAATTGCCCCTAGGCAGAACCCTACGGGCAGCGCATGTTTGGCATTTTATTTATGGGGAATAACCACACTACATAGGCTCTGCCTTGCCTAAAAACCAAATATGCTGCTGCAAATTCAACCACCAAAGAACAACACGCCCTAGTAAGGGCTTTTTTTATGCTGGGCAATATTGTTTTAAAAACTCATGATGAGATGGTAATTGGCTTACGCGTTGCTCTATTTGTTGCTTAATACCGTGTAAAAAACGGGTGAGTTCTTCATCGCTCATGATGCTAGCTATTAAGTGATGTTGATTAGGCTCAATGCCTTGACCAAGCATAACTTGTACCCACGAGTCGACTCTAAAAATATCGCCATCGTCTAAAAATACACGGCCGGTTTGTTTAAACAAATCAATTTTATGCTGAAGTGTTTTTGGCACCTCCATCTCACTACAGTGTTGCCAAAATTCGCTGTCATCGCGATTAGTTACTTTGTAGTGCAGCACAATAAAGTCGCGAATATTTTCAATTTCGCTTTTAAGTTGTTTGTTGTATTCGTCAATGGCGTGATTGGTAATGCCATTAAACGGAAATAAACGCATAAAGCGAATAATACCCGACATAATTAAGTGAATGCTGGTGGACTCAAGTGGCTCTACAAAACCGCTGGCAAGGCCAAGCGCTAGGCAGTTTTTGTTCCAGCCTTTTAAGCGACGCCCTGTTTTAAATTTAATAATACGGGGTTCTGTAAGCGGCTCACCTTCAATGTTATTTAATAAGAGCGCTTTGGCTTGTTCGTCGTCCATATATTGGCTGCAATAAACTAACCCGTTGCCGACACGGTTTTGCAGCGGTATACGCCATTGCCATCCGCTTTTATGGGCAATAGATCGGGTAAGTGGCAATACGGTTTCGCTGGTTGATTTTGTTTGCACCGCAATGGCGCTGTTACACGGTAGTAAATGCGACCAGTCTTCGTAGCCAGTATGCAATGCTTGCTCTATTAATAAGCCTCTAAAGCCGGTGCAATCAATAAAAAAGTCGCCGTTAATGTGCTCGCCATTATTTAAAGTAAGTGATTCTATATGGCCCGTTTTAGTGTTTTTTACTACTTTTTGTATTTTACCTTCAATGCGTTTTACACCTAATGGCTCTGAAAATTCACGTAAAAACTGCGCGTAACGGGTGGCATCCATATGGTAGGCATAGTTAATGGGATTTTGCTGATTAAACGCAAATTTACCGCTTTTAGCCGCTTGCAGCTCGTAGCAGTAATCGCCAAAGGGGTTGTTTATCCCAAGTGCTTTACCTTGCAGCCAAAAGTGATGAAATTCACCCGCCCAACATTCTTTGCCCGTTGCGCCAAATGAGTGAATATAATGCGTGTTTTCATCGCCCCAGTTTTCAAAGCTAATACCTAATTTAAAACTGGCTTGAGTGGCTTTCATAAATGCTTGCTCGTTTATACCCAGCAATTTATGAAATGTACGAATAGGCGGAATTGTTGCCTCGCCAACACCCACAGTGCCAATATCGTCAGATTCAACAAGGGTTATGTTTATATTGTTACCAACTAGTTTAGCAAGTGCAGCTGCGGCCATCCAACCTGCAGTGCCGCCTCCAGCGATTACTACGTTTTTAACAGCGTTTGTTTTAGTCATTGTGTGGCTGCCCATTGTTTGATAAAAGATGATTTAAAAGCGCGCGATTACTTGGCAGTCCATTTAAACACTGCGCTATTTTTTCGCGATTTTGCTGATAATAGTAATCCCCAGCGCGTGGGTCGTTAAATGTATTTTGTGCAGATACTGTTTGTGTATTAAAGCCCATGCCATATAAAACGTATTGGTAACTACTTGATGAAAACACTTCTTCGTTTTCAATAAAATCAAAGCGGCTAGGGGGCTGAAATTGCCAAAGTTTAAGTAAGTTTTGCAGGCGCTCGGGCGCGGTATTTAAATTACTAATATTTTGCCAATAGGGAGTGTCGTCGCGCTTGCTTAGCACATAATGAAGTTTTAAAAATTCAATAACGCGCTGCCAACGCGTGCTAAAACGCCCATTAAAACGCATTTCAAGCTGGCTCATGTGGGTGCGGTTTTGCGGGAGTTGCTCGCTTATCATGCTAATTGAAAGCTCAACCATAGCAAGTGCTGACGCTTCAAGTGGCTCTAAAAAGCCAGCAGACATACCCACAGCAACACAGTTTTTAATCCAAAATTTTTGCCTGTAACCAGGGCTGAATTTTAATACGCGGTAGGTAAGTTGCTCTGCTTGTTGCTCACTGGTACTTTTAGCTATGTAGCTTTTTAGAGTATTTGTTGCGCTTTCATCACTTTGATATTTACTACTAAATACATAACCTGTGCCACGGCGTGTTGGCAGGGCTATATCCCAAATCCAGCCGTTACTTTGCGCTGTAGATAGCGTAGCAGAGGCAATTGGTTGATTGATGTGTGCATTAGGTATTTGCGCCGCAACAGCGCTGTTATTAAATAAAATATGATCTTGCGCTATAAACTCACTATTAAAATGATCACCAATTAAACGAGCGCAAGAGCCTGAGCAATCTATAAATAAATCACCCGTTATATCGCCATTATTATTTGTTTTTAATGCGGCAATATAGCCATGCTCGTCGTTAATAACCTCGGTTACATCGTCAGTAATATGAGTAACATTTAGGTTTTTAACGCAGTAATTTTTTAAAAACTCAGCAAATTTACCCGCATCTAAATGATAGCCATAGTTGGTAACTGCTGCATATTCGGGTGTTTGTAATTGTTTTGGTGCAAGTGCTGCTTGGCATACAAAGCTTTGCATATTAACAACGTCGGCAAATTTTTGGTTAGGTGCAATACGTTGCCAACTGGCGTGTAAATTAGTGTGCTCGTAGCCTTGTGGATTCATAAAAGGGTGGTAGTAGTTTTCTCCCTCGCTGAGGTTTCGCCAATTTATAAATTTAGAACTTTGCTTAAATGATGCGTCGCACTGGGTTATAAAATCACTTTCTTTAATGCCAATGCGCTTTAGCGTATTACGCATTGACGGCCATGTACCTTCGCCCACACCCAATATAGGCACATTTGCCGACTCCACTAACGTTACATTAAGGTGCGGGTGTTCGGCGGCTAATAAGCCTGCGCTTAGCCAGCCGGCAGTACCACCACCTAAAACGACTATTTTTGTTATTGGTTTGGTCATGAGTTAACCCCCTAAAGTTGATAACAATTAAACTAGCATTAATACTGTTTTAAATACAAAAAAGCCGCTAGTAAAAACTAACGGCTTTACTTTGTATTACCTTTAGAAGTTGTAACGCATACCAATATTGTAACGTGCACCTAGCTGTTGTAGGTTCCACAATTGAACTGACGTACGGCCATGTTCGCGGCTGTTTTGTTCAGTAATATTAAGGCCTTCAACAAAAAACGATAGTTGTTCGCTGTAGTTGTACGCAACATTAAAGTCGATTTGATAATATTCTTCAGTAAAGCCTGGCTCGTTTACGTATCGAGCTGCGCTATTTAAAAACTTATCACGCCAGTTGTAAGCAATACGTGCCTGAAAATCATCGTTTTCGTACATTGCTATAAAGTTAGCTGTATCGCTTAAACCCACTAATGCAAATTGTGTTGTAGTAGGGTCAGCGTTTACATCAAAGTCTATGTCGCCATTAACTGTGGTGTAGTTTGCTTGCACACCAAAGCCGCTTTCACCAAAAAAGTGCTGAAAGGCAATTTCGAAACCATCAATAGTGGCATTTTTATTGTTGGTAGGTACTTGCGCTGTAAATTCTAGTAATGGGTCATCGCTGTTAGCAATTACATCGTAAGCGGCTTCAAACTCTTCGTAAGTCATAGAGTCAAAATCAACGCCATTTTCTGTTGCGGCAACCATTTGAAATAAGTTTGAATCGGTTAGAGCAAGTCCGCGAGATTCTAGCTCAGCAATGGCAGCTTGAGCGCGAGGACCCGCTGTTGCATCGCGTAATCCGTAGTAGTTTTGCGTCATTGGTGTTAAACCAATAAAGTTTTCGATGTCTTTAGTGTAATAACCTACCGACACATAACTTGTTTCTGCAAAGTACCACTCAGCCGATACATCAATATTATCTGATTCAAGCGGCACTAAACCAGGGTTACCCGTTGACGCAGTAGCCGGTGAAGAACCCGCTAAAAGAGTAGGGGCGCCCGGTACACCAACAGTCGCTGCTGAACTTAAGTTGTCGTAAGTTGGGCGAGCAATTGTTGTGCTATAAGAAAAACGCGCTTTTATGTTTTCGATTACTTCTATGTCAAAGTCAAAGCTTGGTAAAAAGTGATCGTAGCTAGATTTAAGCGTGAAATCTTCTTTAGCTGAGCCAAAACGAACATTAAAGTCGTTATTACCTTCCCACGCTACTGCGTTAGGTAAGTCGATATTAGCCGTTGAGGTAATGTCGGTAGACTCTTGGCGCGCGCCAATTACAATGTTGTATGGCATATCGCCAATGTATCCGTTGTAAGTAAATTGCACAAACGCTGCGGTTATATCTTCTTCAATGGTGCGGTTAGTTGCAAATGCGCCATCGGCTGCAAAGTTAAACCCGTATTCTTCACCTGCCCAGTAACCAATTTGCGATGCGCTGCCAGTATAACCTTGGTTGTACGAGCCCGATGTATCGTAGTCGTCAAACTCAGCTAAAAAGTTTGTTGGGTTTAGGTAGCCATCAGGCAGTTCGCCTGGGTTTTCGATACCCCAGTTACCCATTGTATTACGTGTAAGTGATTGCAGTGAATGGCTTTCCATAGAGCGAGACTCTATACCAAAGTCAATTGCACCGTTTTCAATTTCGTATTTACCATGGATTCTAAATTCTGTTATTTCAGACTCTTGGCGAGCAAAGTTAGAATCTAAAATAGACGTACCCACATCAGAGGCATCTAACGTGTTATTACAATTTAGGTTATCTCGGCGGCAATCATCAAAATCGATACTCATTGATGGAAGTTCGCGGCTAAAATCAACTTCTTGTGCGTTAACTACGTTTGCACCCAAGCCTGCGTTTACCCAGCTGCCGTAAGGTGCATCTGGTTTGCTAGTGGCTTTTGAATTGTGCGCATCAAACATAAAGCTCAATTCTGAATTGAAATAGTACTCAACGTTTAAACCAATAGAGTCGTTTTGGTTAACTTGGTTTAACTCTTGAAACGCTAAACCTAAATCGCGTGTTTGCTGATCGCGACGTTCTTCTCGGTAATAAATAGGAGTTTTTACCGTGTTATCGTCAAACGTTAGCGCGCTTTTGTAGTTATCCATCCATATTGATTGCTCAGCACGGGCTTCGAATAAATCTTGCTTAGAATATGTGTAATCAAGCGTGGCTGTTAAATCGTCAATAGGGCTGTACTGCAGCGTTAATTGCGCGTTTGTACGAGTACGTTCTCTGTCGGCAATGGTGTAGCGCAAATCTGATGGCATTGAATAAAGCTGGCCAACGGCGGGTGCATTAGTTAAAACAATATCGTCTGCAGCTTGTGGGATTGTGCCGTCAAAAGCTGATGTATTCCATTGATTTACAAATGCACCTGTTGATGAGCTATCGCGCTGTTGCATACTTGCAGTTAACGAGGCACCAAATTTAGCTTCACTGTCGGTCCAGCTAATTAACCCCGAAAGCTCTGGTGTTATGTCATCACCAACGCGGTTTGTTGAGTCGTGTAATGCTTTTACGCCAATGCTTGAAACAAAGCCTGGGTTATCAAGTGGGCGAGCGGTATTAATATTAATTGTTGCGCCAATACCACCTGATGCAATGCTTGCTTTACCAGTTTTATATACTTCAACCGATTTAACGCTATCAGACGCTAAGTTTGCAAAGTCAAAAGCACGAGAGCTGGGTGTACCACCGCCTGCAGGCAAAGATGCCGCCGGCATTGTACGCCCGTTTAGGGTTACCATATTGTAGTCGGGGCCAAAACCACGAACCGTTACTTTAGAGCCTTCACCATTTGAGCGATCAATCGACACACCCGTAATACGCTGTAGCGACTCGGCTAAGTTGGTATCGGGGAATTTACCAATATCTTCAGCTGATATAGCATCTACAACACCAGCGGCGTCGCGTTTTAAACGAGTCGACTCTTTAATACTGCTTTTAAAACCAGTAACTTGAATTACTTCAACATCTGTATTTGCTTCTTGTGCATATACAGGTAAAGAGATTGATGCGCCTAAAATCAGAGATAGGCTAGTGGCTATCTTTGTTTTTCTTACAATATGGTTGGACATTCGGTTTCCCTCGCGCTTTTATCATTATTATTAACAGCTTGTATGGGGCTGTTATTGTGTAGTTATAAACATTGTCAAATGTATGGAAGCGCTTCCAGAAAGGTCTGTTTAACTAGGCTTTGTGGAAGCGCTTCCAGAAATGCTAGTTTAAATTTTGTATAGGGTCAACTATTGTTTTAATAAAATGAGACTAAATTGTTTTTAAAATGTATGTTTATTGGATTTGATTTTATTTAAATTATAAATTACAGGTGGTTATAAAAAACCATTTGAAATGGTGGTGTAACAATATTTTATTATAAGGAAGCTGGTTATTGATTCATTTAGTTATTTACACACTGTTATGAGGTGTTTAAATCAGCTTTTAGTAAGGGCTAAAGTTAATAAATCGGCCGTGGTCACTCAACAAAAAATAGGTACATTTGCTAACTTAGCGAAAATGCCGATGTAGTGATTATGTAAAACGCAATTGATGAAAACGCATCAAGCGGCGGTACTATCTCACTTTATGAATAGGTTATTAAAAAACCAATAATTGTTTAAAAAATCGTTAAATAAATCACTAAAAAGTAAGGTAGTTTTTGCAGAATATGGTTTAACCATAAACTTATAAAGTATTACGCATAAGGGAGTTGCGAGTCGCTAGTTTTATCGCTATTTTAAAGGTTCTCTCATAGATGGATTTTTTATGCGCAATAAATTTTTAGCGAGCTTTTATTCTTTTTTCTTATTAGTACTATTTGGGTGTGATGATCAAGTTTCGTCTTCGCAGAAAAAAGCCCATTTAGAGGATTTAGTAAAACCATCTTCAGATTCAAAACAACAAGAACAATTTACTAACGTTGAGGATCCAGTGTTAGTACTAGGGTTAGTTGCAACACATTGTAAAATGAATGAAACCGCTTATATAAACGCTAAGATGCAAAAAGTGCTGCGTAATCCAAGTGAAGATATTGCTTATAAACTTGAGCCTACTGATAACGTACTTTCTATTTGTGTTGCTAAAGACGACTCATCATTGAGCTATCGATTTGGTCGAATTAATGACATAGGGCTTGAAAAAGAAGCTACACCAAGTGCACCATTTGGTAGTTACTACAGGCAAGTAGGGCGTATTGGCGAGAGTATTTTATTTTTTAGTAATGGCGAGTATCATTATTATATTATTAACTCAGGCGGCATGGGCAGTGGTGTAACCGTTAATGTTTATAAAAATAAAACGCTAATAACTGAGCTTTTTTCAGGTAACGATCCTTATGATGACTTTGTTATAGCAACTGATTTAAATTTACCAAAAAAGCTGGTCAGTGAAAGGCAGCCTTTTAATAAGAAAATGCAGTAAATAATGACTCCACAACAGCAAAAGGTGATTGAACAAGGACACTGGTTTAAAAACCGCAGCCCTTATTTAAAAAGCTTTTTATTAACGCAAGGCAAAACGCTCACGCTAAAAGCCCAGCAATCATTATTTTTGCGAGGTGATAAGCACGATGGAATTTATGCCGTACTTAGCGGCGTGGTACGTATTAGTGGCGTAAGCAACGAAGGCAAAGAAGCCGTATTGAGTTTTGTAGATACGTCGCTGTGGTTTGGCGAAGTTACCTTGTTTGATGGTGGCCGGCGCACTCATGATGTATATGCACAAACTGATGTTGTGCTTTTTTACGTACCCCAACGCGCGCTTGAACAGCTTTTAAATGAACAGCCACAATATTGGCAAGAGTTTGGTTTATTGCTGGCACAAAAGTTACGGCTAATGTTTACCTCAATGGAAGATCACGCATTATTAAGCGCTGAACAAAAAGTATGTAATCGGCTTTTAATGTTGAGTGAACACACAGAGCATTTAACACCGCTTGTTTTATCTCAGCAGCAACTTGCTGATATGACCTACCTAACGCGCCAAACTATTAATCAAATACTGCAACAACTTGTTAGCCTACAAGCTATTAGCTTGGGGTATCAACGTATTACTATTATAGATAAACAAAAGTTACAGGCCTGTGCTGCACAAGCTTAAATAGGCTGGGTATTTTTAGTTGGAACCAAAATTGCTAAAGATAATGTAATGCAACAATGGATTTGAGCTAATGACAACAATAACCTTTAAAAATCAATATAGTAACTATAACTCATCGATTATAACTAAAGCGGCAAGCCCGAGCGAAGTTACGGCAACTAATGTCCTCCCTAATGAAAAAACAAGTGAAGTTAAAGGCATAAGCTCAGGCCCTCAAGAGCAAACATTTTTAGAAAGCGCGCAAGAAGCGCTGGTTTATCAGCGCTTAGGTGTAAATAAAGACAAGATAGACGAGCTCAAAGCGGCAATAGAAGAACTCACTAAAGAGCTACAAGGTGAGGGCGCAGACCCTGACGCAATTGCTGATAAAATTGAGGAACTTCAAAAAATGATCGATCAAGAGTATCAACAAGGGCGCGAGCGAATTGATATGCAAGGTGAGCATGAGCCGGGTAAAATAATTTCTGCATTTGCTTAATTTACACAATGTCGGATACCTGACATTGTTGTTGTGTCTACTTTTGCTAAAGTAAGTTTTACACATAAATTAAAGGCAATAAAATGAAAACACTTCAACAGCAACTTGGTAAATATGGTTTGTATCATCGTTCTAAGCGTAATGTACTAACGCACTTTTTTGGTATTCCGCTCATTGTATTTGCAGCGTTGTGTTTACTAGCGCGCATTCAAATACCCCTTGGTAGCTTTGTAATTGATGGCGCACAACTTTTTGTATTAGCGTCGGTTGTTTATTATTTTATGCTGAGCTTTTCGCTTGGCTTTATTATGGCCGTGATATTCACTTTACTCCTTGTTGGTGCTCAGCCTATTGCGGCAATGGCGTTTTGGCCGTGGTTGAGTATTGGCGTAGGTGTGTTTGTATTTGGCTGGGTACTGCAGTTTATTGGGCACTATTACGAAGGTAAAAAACCAGCGTTTGTAGATGACCTAATTGGTTTAATTATTGGCCCTTTGTACGTAACTGTTGAACTACTATTTTTAATGGGTTTTTACAAAACATTAGAAGATGAAGTAAACGCGATAGCTGGTCCTACAAAGGCGTAAAATACTTTACTAAGTACCTTAATAAAACCTAATAAATAACAATAAAGGGCAGATAACGCATGCAATATAATAATAAAACCGTGTGGATCACCGGCGCATCGTCAGGTATTGGTAAAGAGCTTGCTATACAATTTGCCGAGCTTGGATCGCGCGTTATTTTATCGGCGCGCAATGTAGATAAACTAAACGATTTAAAAGCAACGCTTAAAGGCGAAGGGCACTTAGTTGTGCCGCTGGACTTAGCTCAGCCAGAGCATGTACTGAGTACAGTAACAGCAAAAATGAGCGAGCTTCCTGCAATTGATATTTTAATTAATAACGGCGGCGTATCGCAGCGCAGTTTATTTTTAGAAAACGATTTTAACGTGTATCGCCAATTAATGGAGGTTAATTACTTTGGCTTAATTGCACTTACTAAAGCTGTATTGCCTACTATGGTGGCAAGGCGCAGTGGCTCAATTGTGTCTATTAGTAGTGTGGCGGGTAAAGTTGGTTCAAAATTTAGAACGGGATATTCGGGTTCTAAATATGCGGTTGTTGGTTTTATGGATTGCCTACGTGCAGAAGTTGCTGAACATAATATTCATTGTTTAACAATTTGCCCAGGTTCTATTAAAACAGCAATTGCGCATAACTCACTAAACGAGCAAGGCATAGCGCAAAATAAACCAGAAGAGTCGATAGAAAATGGCATGGATGTAAGCGTAGCAGCTTCAAAAATGATTCGTGCCATTAGTAATAAAAAAGACGAAGTGATTATTGGCAAAGGTTTAAGTGGTTGGGCGCCCACAATTAAACGCTTTTTTCCTACTTTGTTTAATCGCATTACTGCAAAAACAAACTATAGGTAGCGTCGTTTATTTCAAAGGCGTAAAATGCCGTAAATTTGATCAATTTAGAAAAGGATTCTAAATGAAGTATTTATGGCTAAGCCTGTTTTTTATTGTATTAATTTGGTCTGGTATTAACCCAAAAGATCAATTTACATGGCTGCTTGAAGTTATCCCCGCAATTATTGGTTTAGTGCTTCTAGCAAGTACCTATAGCCACTTTAAACTTACCCCTATTTTATATACATTTATTTTAGCGCATTGCATAGTGCTGATGATTGGCGGGCATTACACCTACGCCGAAGTCCCTTTGTTCGATAACCTATTTGGTAGCGAGCGTAATAACTACGATAAAGTAGGGCACTTTTTTCAAGGGTTTGTACCTGCACTACTGGCACGCGAAATTTTACTGCGCAAAAAAGTAGTAAATGGTCGAGGCTGGTTAATCACCTTTGTTATTTCGGTATGTTTAGCATTTAGCGCGTTTTACGAATTAATAGAGTGGTGGGTTGCAGTGTTAAGCGGCGAAAACGCAGAGGCATTTTTAGGCACGCAAGGTTACGTGTGGGATACCCAATCAGATATGGGACTGGCGTTATTTGGTGCTATTTGCTCATTGTTAGTACTTTCAAGAGTACACGACAAACAGCTAAAAAACGTTAAAGATTATTTATAGGCTATAGGAACGTTCTATAGAAATGTTTATAAAAACATTGGTAAAAAAGACTACTAACGTATGACAGCAAACACTAGTAACTACTCAATAAGCACAGACAAAAGCAAACTTAACTTTAACGTTATTTATAACTTTATTGCTAATAGCTATTGGGCCAAAGGCATTCCTAAAAGCGTGATGCAATCGGCTATTGATAACTCAATGTGCTTTGGTGTTTACAGCGCTCATAACGAGCAAGTTGGCTTTGCCCGAGTAGTGACCGATAAAGCAACCTTTGCTTATTTAGCAGATGTATTTATTGCCCCGCACTTGCAAGGTAATGGGCTGAGTAAGTTACTTATTAAAACGATAGTAGAGCACCCTGAGCTACAAGGGCTCAGGCGCTTTTTATTAGCGACTTCTGATGCACATGGCCTTTACGCGCAATACGGGTTTAAACCGATAGACAACCCCGCACTACTAATGCAAATAAGTCCTGAGGATGTGTATGGTAAAAATTATCGTGATACCTATTAAATGGGGGAAGAGTAAATTCCGTCTAATGTTCTTGTTAGGTGTTTAAGCTTGATAGCATCATATATGTGACAAATGCAAAAAGACAAATAGGCACTAAAATATATGCGACTACATCTGACATACACCAAGTCCCTTCAAATAGCTGATCCCTTCTAAAAAGAGAAATAGTTGTGCCGTAAACAATTATAAGAACAACAGCTATTATTGGCATCCATGAAATTTCATCATTTGCCAAAAGCAATAATGGCAGCAATAAAGATATACACCACAGAGTAGCTACAAAACTTGCGCTTTTATAAAAGCTTGCCAAATACTTCATAACATCTAACGTCCGCATGCTGGTTGGCTAATATCCGAAGCGTAGGAGCCAACCAGTATTTATCATTGTTGAAGCGTTTGTTAGCTGTGCATTACACCCAAACATCATCTTCTGCTGTAAGTTCGCTACCTGAATCACCAGTATTAACAACACCTTTAGGTTCAACTATCATGATTTTACATTCTGAAGTTGCTATAGGTTTATGTTCAATGCCTTTAGGGATTACAAACATTTCACCTGATTCTAATGTAACGACTCCATCGCGAAATTCAATGTTAAGGCACCCTTCAATTACAATGAAAACTTCGTCAGTATCCGGGTGATCATGCCATACAAATTCACCTTCTACTTTGACCAATTTAAACTGATAGTCATTCATTTCTGCAATTACACGAGGAGACCAATGATCTGTAAACTTAGTAAACTTTTCTTTAAAATTGATTGCATTATGTTTCATGAAAACTTCTCTATAGCTAGTACAGCTAGCGCCCGCATAAAATGCGGATAATGCTTGGCTAAAATTAGCGAAGAATGAGCGTCAGCCAAGCGTTTGACGTCATTTTTGATGCGCTTAAGTTATCTATTTAGACGGTATAAGCCACATTCATTAGCCCATTTTTCAATTTTTTCTGCGTGTTTAGGATTACGTAAATAGAAAACATTAGTGTCGTCCCAGCTTTCAAAATATACAGCCTCCAACTCAGGCAGCATCACTTTATAAAAATGACTACTATCTACATTAATGTGGAGCGCACATTAGGTAAGCTTCTTTAGCAGCGTCCGAGGTAAATTTGCGAAACTGTGGTTTAGCTGAACTCCAACGACCTTTAAATGTAAAGTTTAGAACCTCAGTGTTGTCGATTAATTTTTTCGCAAATTTAACGAATTTTGCATCTCTACTTTGTTGCTCCTCATCAGCAACATCAGATAAGTATTTAATTGAGTCTTCTGCTCCCAACCAACGATCGAAAACCGAAACCGCCATGTAAGTATATGCATCAGTATCTTCTACAGCATACAACTTATCAAGATCTGGATACTTTTCTCGCAAGTCTATTTGAGATTTTATATCCAATGCCAGAAATTTACGCATATCTTCCTTGGTAACTTAACGAGCCTGTAGATTAACTCGTTTTTTAATTTTTTTATTGATAAATAAACCATAGCTGAGTTCCTATTTTGGTTCAATTGATTACTGTATTTTTACGTAGAATATTGAAGTGTTTGATATTGTTTTAATTAGCGTTTTGGAAGGGGGGACGGGTGTTTGAGTGGCTTTTATTTAGGGTAAAATGGCTTATCCTTCTTAATGCATCGTGTTTTGCAGCTTTTCTATATTATGAACAAGGCAATACAGTTGCCGCAGCGTGAAGTAAGGCATTCACTTTCATTTGACCCCGTAAGGTCAATTTATTCATACCTTTGTTCACTGTAATGTTCCGCTTTTTATTTAAAGGAAAGTCGGTTCAAGGTAATTAGGATGGGTGTCATCCTAATTTCTGCCCATTGCGGACCCGCATGATGGGTGTTGTGGGGGCTGGAGGTTAGAGACCTCCGGCTACCCGATTAAGTTCTATTTTTTAAGATTTGCTTCTTTTCAATATAAGCTAAGAATTCTTGCCCTTGCTTAGTTAGAGAAAAACGACGATATTTTACAGATGCGACTTTTTCATTTATTACGAGATTATGTATTTGTAACTTAGGAAGTATATTTTGATAAACAAACATGGTTAAATCATCAGTACCATGCTGATTTGTAACACCTGTAATTAGATGATCTTTTAGCCACATCAGCGCAGCGAACAAATTCATTTTAGGCTGTTCCATAGCCTTCGGAAAATCAATTTCAATTGATTTCAAGATCAAAGCCAACTCTTCATTTGACGAATCTTCCTTAGATGATGGTGCATTTTTAAGCTTGTCTTGAAGAGAGCCCATCTCATTTGTCAGTTCTCTATTTTCTTTAGTTAATCGTGTTATTTCATCAACCAAGCTTTTCGTATCTGGTACTTCTGCGCCTGATATCCAACCGTCTAATTCTCTAGTTGCAGCAATCTCAGGTAAACTTTCCAGAACACATAATCGAATATCTTTTTCATCTTCGTAAAATGATGACATATTAGATAATACTTTTTGTTTAAATGCTTTCAATTCGACTGGATGATCTTTTTCGAAAACAGAAGCACCAACTTTTTTAATTTTTTCATCTAACGCATTATCGTTTATAACAACTGCGAATAATGGTTTCCCTATATCTAAAGCATAATTGTATTCTAACTCTGTATAACTTAAACCACTGTCTGGCTCAACACTTCCATATCTTCCACCTAAAATTAACATATAAACATCTGATTCATCGATCCAACGCTTAATAATACTCCATTGGCTTTGATCTCCGGCTGTAAATAATTCCATCCCAGCAGGTATATGTCCTGATTTCAAAATTGCGGACACAGCGGCTTGTCTTTCAGGAACTAAATCTAAATAGGTTGATGAGACGAATACTTGTAATCTTTTTTTCATTAATTTCTCTTTAAACACAGAAGGTAGATAGCAACACGGGCACTTAACACTTTAGTATTTATGCAACACGTAGTTTGTGTTGCATAATCGCTTGTTGGACTGAGGCGCTACCTGCTCGGTGTGTTCGCGTTGGTATTGTTTATGCTATGGACTTTACTTATAAAGAAAGGCTTTTTATGGCCTAACCGATATTTAGCCAATTTCATTGACGTGTATATCGTATCTAAGCTATCCCTGCGTTACTCAGCGTTTATTATGTCCCCATTAAACCTAATATTTAACTGTTAAGCAATGATATTTTCACCACGCACAGTCGCTACTAACCTGAGCAATTAAGCAGGTTAACTCATTGATTCTATTCAGCAGGCTCGCCCACTAACTCGTTCGCTCTGTTGTAAGAATTGCTGTTTCCGACGCTGATATACCAATAAATCGTAAGTAACTGCTTTAATTACACTTGCTTGTGTAAGCATATTATAAAGGGTGGTTTAGGGATGGTGGAAGCTGTAAAAAACGAGGTCATAAATTATTTACTAAACGCGTCTTCCTGCTTTTGAAACAGGGCTGACACGTTTAAGTATACTTATACCAGTCGACTTAAATATTTAGCCTTTCTAGCGTGCTAAATAAAGCGTTAACGGCGTTATAAATTTCTCATGTAGAACAACTACATGTCGAAATTTATGCCTTGTTATCACTCTATTTATCCGTCGCTATAAATGTCTAATAACTTAATACGATTGGTATTATTTGGCTTTTTTAGCCTCTAGAGTTTCTATTTCACTCCAGATTTTTTCGGCTTCTGCGCTTAACATTGCAAAGCTTTTAATGTCGCCTTTTCTTTGTGCCTGCATGCCTTGCTCTAGTTTTACGTCGTATTCTTTACGCAGTTTTTTTACGGGATCAGGCTTTAAAAATGAAAACATTAGTATTCTCTTAATTTATTAAGTTATATGTAATTAGTGTACGCATTAATGGGCTTAATAGTTCTTTGTTTGGTGAAAATGTTTACTTTGCGCTTTAAAAGCGCAAAGTAAACACGGTGTAATTATTAACGTACTGTGTGCTAGTTCTGGTTCTAGTGCTAATGTTTACATTTCTGGCTCTAGGCGTTTAATACCTTGCCCATCAATACCTAAATAAATAAAACCATTACTGCTTTGGGCTAAGCTGCGTACTCTGCCAATTCCATCGAGTATTTTATATTGCTTAACAACCTTACCTTTTGAGAGCTCTAGTGCGCTAATGAATGCAAATTTCATTGATGCTAGTAATAGCTTACCTTTAAGCTTTGGGTATTTATCACTCGTTACATACAACATATCGGATGGCGCAATAGAAGGGGTCCAGTGTAATGCGGGCGATTGCATGCCGTCTTTTTCTTTAAGGTCGGTAAACTTGGTACCGCTGTAGTTAACGCCATAGCTTACTAAAGGCCATCCGTAGTTAGCGCCTTTTTTTATTATATTAAGTTCATCGCCGCCGCGTGGTCCATGCTCGTGAGACCATAAAATATTGTTTTGATTATTAAACCACATGCCTTGTGGATTACGGTGCCCATAAGACCATGCCGCATGTTTTGCATCTTTTTGTTTAACAAACGGATTGTCGCTTGGGATATTACCGTTTTCGTGTAAGCGATAAATTTTACCGCCATCACGCGTGAGATCTTGCGGGTTTATGTCGCGCGAGCCGCGATCGCCAATTGAAAAATAAACATAACCTTCATTATCAAACACAATACGGCTGCCGTAGTGCTGGCCTTTGGTACTATTATGCTCGCCTTTGTATAGCAATTGCTGATCAGACAGCTGCGTATGATCGCTATTTAGCTTGGCGCGCATTAAGGCGGTGTTACTTCCGCTTCCTTTGCCCTCACTACTTGAGTAACTAAAGTACAGCCATTGGTTTTGCTTACTATCGGTGTGTAGTGATAAATCAAGCAATCCACCTTGGCCATTAGCATCAATGTCGGGAAGCCCTGAAACCTTAGTTAATTTAGTGGTATTTTTAGGTAATAAAAATAACGCTCCGCTGCGCTCAGATATTAGTAAATCACCATTAGCTAAAGGCTCAATAGCCCAAGGTATAACCACACCTTCTGCCGCTGTTATTGCGTTAACGCTAAGCGATAAAGTATCTAGCTGTTTATAATTTTTTACGTAATCGCTTTTTGCATGCGCGGGTGCGTTAGTAGCAAATATAGCAACGGCTAAGCCTGCATTTATTAGTTTAGGGTGAGTGTTATGTGACCTTAAATTTATCATTATGGCTTCCAAAATTAATCCAATCTTACATAACCTTATCATGGCATAAATAAATTTGTTAAGTGTTGAGTTGAATGAAAAATGCACACTTATATATTTTAAAATTACTTCTTCACAGGAAATTGTTTTAGCAAATTGCGCTAATAAAAATTGAATAATTACTCTATTGGGGTTGAAAACTAAAAATTTCAGCGTACACTTGTGCGCTGAAGTTTGGGCGTACACGTGTAAGTTCAAAGTAATTAAGATTTGATAGAGATTTAACCATGATGACTCAAGTATTAAACCAATTTTCAAAATGGTTTTTACACCATCAAAGTTTTGCAGGCTACATAGAGCCAATAATGCAGGTGTTTAAACCTGCGTGGCGTGCAGGGCAGTTTAGAGCGCAAGTAGTTAGTACCGCTGTGCTTGATGGCGGTTTTTTAAGTGTGCAACTTAAGCCAAGCAAACAATGGCAGGCACATACGTCAGGGCAGCATATAAGTTTAACGGTTGAAATTAATGGGCGATTATTAACACGCGTTTTTACCGTGGCCTCAAGCGCTCAGCAATTTAAAAATACAGGTTTGGTGCGCTTACTAATCAAAACAAATGCGCAAGGGCGCTTTACAGGCTTACTCAGCAGTGCATTAAAAGCGGGGTTGTGGTGCAATATTTCTGCGCCAAGCGGCGACTTTGTTTTTAAAAACACACACACGCCAGCCACTTTTATTGCAGGCGGCTCGGGTATAACACCTATGCTGGCTATGCTTGATGATTACTTAAGCCAAACTACGCAAAAAGTGTCGTTAGTGTATTACGCAAAAGCCACTGAGCATCAATGTGTTGATGAGCTAAGTGAGTTGGCAGCGCAATTTGAGCATTTTTCGTTTTTATTATTAACGCGTGAGCAATCAAGCGATATAACCAGCAATATTAAGCCGTGGGAAAACCCAGACATTTACTGCTGTGGCCCTGCAGCATTTATGCAAACGGTGAGCGATTTTGCTAAAACGCATAAGCTAAATTACTACCAAGAGGCCTTTGGTTTGGCGCTGCCTACCTTAAACGACGACAGCCAATTTAATGTAAAAATTAACGCTAGTGCCCATGTTGTATCGGGCAACGATGTTTTACTGACTCAGTTTGAAGAAAAAAAGCTCCCCGTTAAACGCGGTTGCGGTATTGGTATTTGCCATCAATGCCAATGTATTAAAAAGTCAGGCGTGGTACGTAATTTAAAAACAGGTGAATTGAGTGACAACGGCGAGCAATTAATACAACTTTGCGTAAGCCAACCTGTTAGTGATTTGGAGTTACAATTATGAAAAACATTAACTATGACATGCTCGCAAGCGAGCTAGATGCCATTAAAATGGACACCCTTGGCAAAGTAGGCCAACAAGATGCCGACTATATTCGCTCTGTTGTGCGCAAACAGCGAGTGTGTGAATGGAGCGGGCGAATTTTGCTAATGCTCGGTTTTATTCAACCATTATTGTGGGTTGCAGGTGTGTTGTTATTAGCGCTTGCTAAAATTTTAGACAATATGGAAATTGGCCACAATGTAATGCATGGTCAATACGATTGG
This sequence comes from Pseudoalteromonas sp. S3431, assembly GCF_000690035.1. Lineage (NCBI taxonomy): Bacteria > Pseudomonadati > Pseudomonadota > Gammaproteobacteria > Alteromonadales > Pseudoalteromonadaceae > Pseudoalteromonas > Pseudoalteromonas sp. S3431. Next base: position 60,452 of record NZ_JJNY01000017.1, on the reverse strand, counting down.
ATGAACGACAAGCAACTCAACTCACAACATTATGAGTGGGACATAGCGTGCGATGGACAAAGTTGGCATCGCGTTCATAACTTTGAACACCATACGTATACTAATATTATTGGTAAAGACAGAGACTTTGGTTATGGCTTGTTGCGTTTAAGCGATGATTTTAAGTGGCGTTTTAAAAATGTATGGCAGTTTTTTACGTATATTAATTTAAGTGTGTTATTTCAGTGGGGCGTGTCGTATCACGAGTTAGCAGCAGAGCGTGTTTTTATTGGTAAAAAGAAAGAAAACCGCGAAGGGCTTGTTTCACACTCTACATTAAAGCATCGCTTTTTTAGTAAAGGCGCTCGCCAATTAATTAAAGATTATGCGATATTTCCGTTACTTGCAGGGCCTTTATTTTTATGGGTATTGGCGGGGAATTTAGTAGCAAACTTAATCCGTAATTTATGGACGTCGACCATAATATTTTGTGGTCACTTTACTGAAGAAACGCAAACTTTTAAACAAGAAGACTGCGTAAACGAAACCCAAGGGCAGTGGTATTACCGCCAAGTATTGGGCTCGTCTAACATTAAAGGGTCGCATTGGTTTCATGTTTTAACAGGGCATTTGAGCTGCCAAATAGAGCATCACTTATTTCCAGATATGCCGTCTTCGCGCTATCAAGAAGTTGCACCTCAAGTACAAGCCGTTTTGAAAAAACACGGCATTGATTACCATACAGGTAGCTTTTTTAAACAGTATACCTCGGTGTTAAAACGTATTATTAGGTATTCGTTCAAGTAAATTATTTACCTTTAAGAATCGGCTAGTGCAACTGCATTAGTCGATTTTTTTGTTTATAGCACCCAATGCGGTTGATTAGTAAACAGTACTTGCAAAAATTTCTCATAGTTAATTAAAAAAGCCTTACTTTAGCTATGGTTAAATGGCGGGTGATTGTCATACAATGGGGGAAAATAGACCACACAAGAGAGATTAAAATGGCCGCATTTGGTACCGTGTTTATGCCGCAGATGATTCAAGCTCGTTTTTCTGATAATAAATGGAGCGAAAGCTCAATTGTCCCTTCCGATAAACTTGAACTTCATGCTGGTGCGCACGTTCTTCATTATTCAAGTACATGTTTTGAAGGCTTAAAAGCCTTTCGCCATGAAGATGGTTCTGTTTATCTTTTTAGAATGGATGCAAACATTGCACGCATGCAACAAAGCTCAGCGCTATTAAGCTTACCGAGTTTTGACAGCGATATGCTAAAAACGATGATTATCGATATTATGCGCGAATACGCAGATGAAACGCCATTACCGCCGGGCTCTATGTATATTCGCCCAACACACATTGGTACTGAGGCGGCAATTGGTAAAGCAGCAGCGCCATCAATGAGCTCGCTTTTGTACACGTTACTATCGCCAGTGGGTGATTACTTTGCAGGTGGTGCAACTGCACTACGCGTACTACTTGAAGAAGATGGTATGCGCTGCGCGCCGCACATGGGTATGGTAAAAAGTGGTGGTAACTACGCCAGTGCTCTAGCACCTATTAGTGCTGCACGAACTAAGTATCAAGCAGATCAAATTTTATTTTGCCCAGGTGGCGACGTACAAGAAACCGGTGCTGCTAACTTTATTTTAATTGATGGCAACGAAATTATTACTAAAGCGCTTGATAGCACGTTTTTACATGGAGTAACGCGTAATAGTATTTTAACCATAGCCAAAGATTTAGGTATGACGGTAAGCGAGCGTAACTTTAGCGTTACTGAGCTATTAGAGCGTGCTGCTAAACCAGGTACTGAAGCGGCGCTTTCGGGCACTGCAGCTGTACTAACTGCTGTGGGGACGTTTATTCATAACGATAAAGAATACAAAGTAGGTACTGGCGAGCCAGGCCCAACGACTGCGCGCCTTCGCCAAGCATTGAACGATATTCAATGGGGTAAAAGCGAAGACAAACACGGCTGGTTAACTAAAATCTAATTATATATTTAATAGCAACTCGCGTTAAAAAGCCACCTAATCGGTGGCTTTTGTGTGTTTGGTTACTTTAAGCTGTGCTTATTAAAACTTCATTTCTATTTTACCGTACACGTAGCGTCCGTTAAATCCATACGCTGAGAAGCTAGAGTAAGCAAATAAACGCGAGAAGGTTGTTAAATCGTCAACATTTTCACGGGTTGCGTCTGGGTAAACATCAAAAATGTTATTAGCCCCTAAGCTCAGCAATACGTTGCTAGTAAGCGAGTAGGCCACATCTAAGTCAGTTATCCATTTAGGTTTAAGCACTTCGTTACGTTCTGGGTTATCTGAAGGGTCTTGTGTTTCACCGTAACGCGTTGTTCTAAGCGTGGTGCGCCATTGATCCATATTCCATGTTGCACTTAAATTGTATTTATTACGCGGTGTACTTACTTCAAAACGACGTAGTTCGTTACCAGAGAATAAGTTGTCTTGATCAAACCCAGCACCTTGCAGAGCTGCTGGTGGGTCAATTATATCGGTAACTTCATTTTTACCGTAGTTATAACCTAAGTTAAAGGCAACATCGCCGTAACCATCGGTTGGTACATTATAAGAAGCTACAACATCAACACCGCGCGTTTTACTGTCAATTGCGTTTAAGAAAAAACGACCTTGGTTAGCGCCTGTACCTTCAAGAAGTTGCTCAATAGCAGCGCCCGATAAGTTGTTTGATAGCACAATGCGGTCATCAATTAATATTTGGTAGTAATCAACCGATAAGCTGAAATTAAAGTCGGTAGACCATGTAAAACCAACGCCGTAGTTTGTGGCTTCTTCAGCATCAAGACCCGGCGAGCCCAGTGCTTTTGCTACATCGCTGCTTGGTGCAAAGGTACCGGTTTCGGTTGGTTCACCATCAACAAATACAGTGGCCACTGAGGTAAAGTATTGTTGCTGCAAAGAAGGTGCTCTAAAACCAGTAGAAACAGAGGCGCGTAGTGCTAAGTCTTCAGTTAATGAGTAACGAGTTGCAACTTTACCATTAACGGTATCGCCAAAGTCTGAGTAATCCTCGTAACGAGCGGCAACTGTTAGGTTCCAATCATCGGTAAGGTAAGTTTCAAGGTCTATATATAAGCTCACGTTATGACGGCTATTATCACCTTCGGATTCCGGTGTAAATCCAGGAAAAACTTGTGATCCCGCTGCGCCAAATGGGCCATCAACAGGGTCGGTTACTGCACCGCCTGGGCCAAATGTGCCTTGTGCGTATGAGGCTTCTTCGCCTGCATCTATTTGGTAACCTTCGCGGCGATACTCAGCACCTACAGCTACGTTTACAGAGCTTTCTAAAAAGCTGACGTCTACTTCACGGCTAAAATCAACGTTTAAGGTAAGTTGATCGTAAGTAAGTGTTCCGGCATCAAAGCTTGTTTGGCTAGTAGGGCCGTATGAAGTATTTAAGCTGTTGGTAACACCAAATTCAAATGCATCTTGACCATATACGGCCGATACATCGTAATTCCATTCGCTTACAAAACCTTTAACACCCAGAGCTAATGAAAAGTCATTTATATCTGAGGTAATAACCGGTAAAAAACCATCAGGATAAATCTCTTCTACGTTACGACTATCGCTTGCGCGACGATAAAACCCGCCGCCTTCGCCTTCACGTTTGCTGTAAGAGCCAAATGAATATAAATCGGCGTTGTTTGTTAACTGGTAACCTGCGTTGTAAAAAATAGAGAAGTCTTCAACATCGCCATTACCAAAATTATGGTTATATCGATTTACGGTCAGTTCGCGTGGGTCGAGTGAGCCATCTTCTAATCGTGCATAGTTTTCACGTTGGTCGTAGTCTGAGCGGTTAGTTGAATGGCGATCGCGGTATTCTGTTGAGATGTTTAAAAAGCCATTATCGCCTAGTTCAAAACCCATATTACCTTGTAGGGTTAATGTTTGACCGTCGGTTAACGAGCGATCGCTACCCTCGGTAAAGGCTAAATCACCATCACTGCCTTCAGATACTGACTTTAGCTGTGGTACACCATCCATTTCAGTAACGTTAGCGCCATAGTTTGCTGAAAACGAGCCACCGCTGCTGGCACTTTTAAGCACAATATTAATAACACCGGCTATAGCATCAGAGCCATATTGCGCTGCTGCACCATCACGTAATACTTCAATGCGGGCAATAGCATTTGCTGGTATCGCATTTAAATCAACCGATGATGAACCACGACCCGTTGAGCCATTTAGGTTAAGCAGTGCATTACTGTGGCGGCGCTTGCCATTAACAAGCACTAGTGTGTGATCGGGTGCTAAGCCACGAAGTTGGGCAGGGCGCACATGGTCGCTACCATCTGTAAGGGATGCCTGCGGAAAGTTAAAGCTTGGTAATAAACTGCTAAGCAGGGCATTCGTTTCAGTAAAACCTGAATTATTGAGTGCATCAGCACCTATAATATCAATAGGCACTGAACTATCTTCTACTGTACGACCTAATCGGCGAGAGCCTATGACGCTTATTTGTTCAATATTTTCTTCTGCTTTGGTGTTTTGCTCTGCAGCATTTACTGAGAGCGAACCCAGTAGTGCAGCAGAGGCGCTCATGGCGAGTAATATTTGTGGTACCGATGTCTGTAATTGAAATAATGGCTTTTTATTCATGTTCTATTTCCCTCATTCGAAACCCATTGAATTATTCTATTTTTTTATACAAAAAAGTGGGTAAACCTCTTTGTTACTTTGAACATATACTTAATTAACAAAGTCAGTCAATTGAATAACATTCAATTAATCTAGGGATTTTTATAATTACATTTGGTTGTTTTTTATAATGACCATTGTTTTAGTTATATAGCTAAGGTGATTGCTAAGTAATTGATGAATAATGAATTATATTTAAAAGTTAAATTTAACGTTTAGTTAACTGGTAAGATGAGGTTGATGGCTTTAATTAATTGAGAGTAGGAAGCCGTTTTTATTGGGCTGGCAATAAACAGCTGTTGAGCTATAAATATTTTTAAAAAATGTAAAATACAAAACCACCCATTAAATGTTAACTAAATTAACATTTAATGAGTGGTTTATAAATTATGTACTACTTATTAGAACCTATACTCTAAAGCATGAAGTAATTTTGTTTTTATAAGTAATTGGTATAAAAAAGAGTGCTAAAAATAGTGTTAAAATTTAATTTTTCCTACAAGCATATCTTTAAACATTACCCAATCTCCCCACAAACTGTAAAAAGGGTGTTTAAAAGTAGCAGGGCGGTTTTTTTCAAAAAAGAAATGCCCGACCCACGCAAACCCATATCCAATAACAGGTAATAGCCATAATAAACTGTATTGTTGTTTTATTAATGCTATTGCGCTTACAGCAAGAACCAGTGTACTTCCTATAAAATGTAAGCGGCGGCAAATAACGTTGCGGTGCTCTTTTAAATAATAAGGGTAGAAGGCTTTAAAACTTTTAAATGTGGGGTTTGTACTTTGCATTGCGTGCTCTTTTATTGTTTTTTATTTTATGAAGATTGTGGGCTATTAAAGCGCACCTTTACATTTGTTTACAACGACAAATAGCATTGAACGCATCTTAATAGACAAAAGGATTAAAAGTTAATAACTTCTTATGCTATTAATAATAAATAAGAACCGAACTCACCATGTTTAAGCAAACTTTAACATGTGCTGTACTTATGGCACTTAGCGGTTGTTCAGAGCCAACTAATACAGTAACTCAAGAAGAAGTAAAAGTATCAATGAAACAAGTAAATACAATTGTGTACCCAGAGACTAAAAAAGGTGAAGTGGTAGACACTTACTTTGAAGAATCGGTGACGGATCCATATCGTTGGCTTGAAGATGATATGAGCAGAGAAACTGCCGATTGGGTTAAAACGCAAAACAATTTAACGTTTTCTTATTTAGAACAAATACCTTATCGCGATAAGTTAAAGCAGCGCCTTGAAAAACTAATGAATTACGAAAAAATAGGCGCTCCTTTTACTGAAGGCGATTACACCTATTTTTATAAAAACGATGGCCTGCAAAATCAATATGTTTTGTACCGCAGTAAAGAGGGCGGCAACGTTGAAGTATTTTTAGATCCAAACAAGTTTAGTGACGATGGTACGACGTCTATGTCGGGTTTATCGTTTTCCAAAGATGGCTCGTTGCTCGCATATCAAATATCTGAAGGTGGTAGCGACTGGCGTAAAATTATAGTTATTGATGCACATACTAAAGAGCAAGTTGAAGAAGCACTTGTTGATGTTAAGTTTAGTGGCATAGAGTGGCTTGGCAACGAAGGTTTTTATTATTCAAGTTACGAGAAACCTAAAGGCAGTGAGCTTTCGGCTAAAACAGATCAGCATAAAGCGTATTACCATAAGCTAGGTACTGCTCAGTCTGCTGATAGTGTTGTATTTGGTGAAACTGATGAGCAGAAACATCGCTATGTAGGCGCTGATGTAACTCATGACGGCCGCTACTTACTTATTTCAGCTAGTACGTCAACCTCAGGTAATAAGCTGTTTATAAAAGACTTAACAAAGCAAAACAGTGAGTTTGTAACGGTTGTTGGAAATACTGATTCAGATACATCAGTGATTGATAACGAAGGCAGCAAGCTATTTTTAGTTACTAACCTTAATGCACCAAACAAAAAAGTAGTGACAGTTGATGCAAGCAACCCAAGCCCAGAAAATTGGGTTGATTTAATTCCTGAAACCAAAAACGTACTAAACCTTACAAAAGGCGGCGATACCTTTTTTGCAAACTACATGGTTGATGCGATTTCGCAGGTAAAACAGTACAACAAAAAAGGCGAGCTAATTCGCGAAATTACATTGCCAGGCGTGGGTACAGCACGTGGTTTTGGCGGTAAAAAAGATCAAACAACGCTTTATTATTCGTTCACTAACTACAAAACACCAGGTACTACTTATACGTTTGACGTAACTACGGGTGAATCGGGTGTTTATCGTAAGTCGGCTATTGATTTTAATAGTGATGATTACACGTCTGAGCAGGTGTTTTACACATCAAAAGACGGTACTAAAATACCGATGGTAATTACCTATAAAACAGGCATTAAGCTTGATGGTTCAAACCCTACAATTTTATACGGTTACGGTGGTTTTAATATTAGTTTAACGCCAAGCTTTAGCCCCGTTAATGCAGTATGGCTTGAGCAAGGTGGTGTATACGCCGTTGCTAATATTCGCGGTGGCGGTGAGTACGGTAAAGACTGGCATAATGCAGGCACTAAATTGCAAAAGCAAAATGTGTTTGACGACTTTATAGCCGCGGCTGAGTACTTAAAAGATAAAAAGTACACCTCTAAAAAACGCTTAGCACTTCGCGGTGGATCTAACGGTGGCTTATTGGTTGGCGCCGTAATGACGCAGCGCCCAGACTTATTTCAGGTGGCTCTTCCTGCTGTAGGCGTACTTGATATGCTGCGCTACCATACATTTACTGCGGGCGCTGGTTGGGCATACGACTACGGTACCAGTGAGCAAAGCAAAGAAATGTTTGAATACATTAAAGGTTATTCACCACTTCATAATGTAAAAGCAGGTGTTGAGTATCCAGCTACTATGATCACAACTGGCGATCATGATGACCGTGTTGTTCCTTCGCATTCGTTTAAGTTTGCAGCTGAGCTTCAAGCAAAGCAAACAGGTAATAACCCAACGCTTATTCGCATAGAAACCAATGCGGGGCATGGTGCAGGTACACCAACGAGTAAAACAATTGAGCAGTACGCTGATATATTTGGTTTTACGTTGTACAACATGGGCGTAAAATCTTTATAAAACGTTCCAACTAAATATAAAAACTAAAAAGGCCGAGTAAATTAAATTTACTCGGCCTTTTTAATGTTTGTTAGTAGTTAGCAGTTAGCTATTGCATAGGTGAAAACAATCGTTGATACGTTTTATAAGCGTACTCGTCGGTCATTCCGCTTAAGTAATCGCAAATTATACGCATACCTTGGTTTTGCTTTTGCGCTTCTATGTATTGTGCTTGTGTTGTTTCGGGCAATAAACGCAGCGGATCGCTAGCAAACGCGGTAAATAACTCTATAAGTAAGTTTTGACCTTTAAATTCTATTTGCTGCATTTCGGGGTCGCGTATTAAACGTTGAAACACAAAATGCTTAAGTATTTGCAATACACTGTCGTATTGGGCATCTAATTTAGCGGTATACTTTAAAATAGGGCATTCAAAGTCATCGTTTTGAATATCCAAATGTATATGAATAATAAAGGTATTAACCAGCTCACCTATGGCATCTTTTCGCTCATAATCATTTTTTGAAAACAAGCGCTGGGTCAGCGATTCAAGCATGTCGTTTAGCCAGTCAAAGTTTAGTGCTTTTAAATGGGGCAGAGCATGGGTTTGCCAATCGTCTAATGTGAGTACGTGGGTTGCAATGGCATCTTCTAAGTCGTGTACGGCGTATGCTATATCGTCGGCATGTTCCATTATGGCGCTGTCGAGCGATTTATACGTTGTTTTAGCGCGGTACTTATCAATAGCGCCATGGTTACCTAACAATGTTTTATCGTTTTGACTCAGTGGTTCTACTATCCAATTGAATATGGCTGCATCGTCGTTGTATAACCCTTTGGCAGGTCGCCAATCATCCGCTTTTATAAATGCACGACCGGTTGTGGCATCGGGAATGGTATGCCAAAGCGTATTAATAAACGCGGGGTATTTTATAAAACCTAATAAAGTACGACGAGTTAGGTTCATGCCGTGCCCATTACTGTAGGGCTCAAGTTTTGCAACTATGCGCAGTGTTTGTGCGTTACCTTCAAAACCACCGTGATCGCGCATCATGTAATTTAGCGCTATTTCGCCACCATGGCCAAAAGGTGGATGACCAATATCGTGCGCCAAACACAGTGTTTCGAGCAGTCCAGTTGATGGAAAGTGCGTAAAGTCGCTATGTTGCGCTTTTAAATGGCGCAATATGCCGGTACCAATTTGCGATACTTCTAAAGAGTGGGTAAGGCGAGTGCGGTAAAAGTCGTTTAGGCCAATGCCCATAATTTGAGTTTTAGCTTGCAAACGCCTAAATGCAGCGGCATGAATAATACGCGAACGATCGACCTGCCACGGCGAGCGGTTATCGTTAGGACGATGTTTATATTGCTCTATTATTCGGCTTTGCCATTGTTTATCCATACTGCTTACTCACACATAGTTAATATTATTAAACTTTGCTCAGTATACCCATGCACTTATAAATTGCGAATGAACAAATGCACTACATAGGCTCTGTTTTATCTAAAACCCAAATACACTGCTGAAAATTCAACCGTAAAAGGTCATCAAACCCCAGTTATTCGCGTTTATAAAGTGGCTTAGGTATAATGCGCCTTCGTATGCTTGTGTATAAACCATGCATAGTTGTTGTTTCAAAGAGAGAATACATGTTAAAAACGATTTTTAAGCTTTTACTAACCGTGTTTTTTGTATGGGCGCTTGCATATCCGTTTATACAAAGTGACGATGTTGAATCGGAAGAACAAACGTCAGAACAACCAAAAAAAGTGAAGAAAAAAGAAAAACCATTACATAATGTAAAACTGCCAAAGTTTTCAGAATTTAGTGATGTTAAAGAAAAAAAACATGCATTTTTTAGCTTTATTCGTCCGCACGTTGAAGCCGAAAATAAAAAAATACTACAGCAACGCGCTAAGCTTGAAATAGCACGCATGATGCTTGAGGATAACGAGCCACTGCAATCTAAACAAAGCAAAGATATTGTTAAAATTTTAAAGTCGTACGGCTTACCAACCACGATTGATACGCTAATACTTACACAAGCACTACGTCGTGTTGATATAATTCCTAAAGAATTAGCGCTTATGCAAGCAGCGAATGAATCTGCGTGGGGCACATCGCGTTTTGCACGTATTGGCCTTAACTTTTTTGGTCAGTGGTGTTATTCAAAAGGTTGTGGCATGGTGCCAAGACGCCGTAATACAGGTGCTGTGCATGAAGTGGCTGCGTTTAAGTCGGTAAGAGCGGCTATAAATTCTTACTTTAAAAATATCAACACGCATCCTGCTTATAAAGATTTACGCGCGATTCGCGAAAATTTACGCCTTGAACAAAAGCAGATCAAGGCGACAAAACTAACGCAGGGTTTAATGTCATATTCTGAACGTGGTGAAGCGTACATTGAAGAATTGAACACTATGATCAACCAAAATAGAGCTTACTTTGATGAATAAACGTATTCTAAATTGCGTGAGTGTTATCTCGTTGTTGTTGCTTAGTACGACGGTATTTAACGCCAATGCGAGAGAGTTTGTGATGTCGTACGACGGTTTTTACGATCGCTTAAAGGTAGTTAACAAAGGCGATTTTCAATATGCGCGAGTTAACTTTTATATAAGTGATATAGCAACTAACGAAGCGTGCGCAATAAAAAGCGGTACTATTTTAACCGAAAAAAACGAGTATCCGCTCAACTTTACCGATAAAGCACAGCTACTATTACCGTTCGATAAACAACTTGATAGCGATAAAGCGGTGATTGTTGTTCAGCCACAAAACCCTGAACATGATTGCCAATTAAAGTTACAAATAGAAGCAAATGAACTTGAAGGTTTAGCGCTTTCAAAGCAGTCGTTATATGCCATTAACGAAGAACTTGATGAGCTGTTAACTGATCTGTCGGGCTTTTTTGTAAGTAAATTAATGTGGTTTTTATTACCAGAACAAAAGGGCGTAGCAGTTACATTTAAAAGCCCAATGCAATTTGATGATAAGAGCATAACGTGTGAAAAGTCAGTGTGTTACTTTGCAGTTAAAGATAGCTGGGAAGATGATACCGCAGCACTTGGTGATATATCGCAGGTTATTAAAGTAACGCCTTGGATTGTTAAGTAGCTCACATACAAAAGCGGCATTTAGCCGCTTTTTTTGTACCAAAATTAGTATTTGCTTTTAGTCTTTATTTAATAAGTGGTGCAGATGAATCGCGCTGCATTAAAGTGGGTTCAAAAAAGCGATTTATAACAAGGTTTTTATTTTGATAAACATCTTTAAGCACTAATTTAGCGGCCATTTCGCCCATTTTCCCGACCGGATTATCTATGGTCGTGAGTGTAGGGTACAGATAGTTTGCAAAAATAACGTTATCAAATCCAACAATCGATAAATCGTTTGGTAAATTATAACCGTGCTCTCGAGCATATTTCATAGCACCGGAAGCCATTTCGTCATTGGCGCACACTAGTGCAGTAAAGCTGAGCTTTTCATCAATAAAATGTTTTAAGCCTTCACTACCACCGGTTTCGTTAAAATCGCCAATGTAATAAAGCGCAGGATCAAATTTAATACCAGCCTCTGTGAGTGCTTGTTTATGACCCTCTAAGCGGTTAAAAGCATCGGCTTTAAACTGCGGACCTGCAATGTACGCTATTTGTGTATGGCCTTGATTTAATATCGATTTAGTGGCTAGGTAGCCACCTAATTGATTATCTAAACTGATACAGTTATCTTTTAATTGCTCTACGTAACGGCTCATTAAATAAACGGGCGTAGAGCCTTTACTTAGTTTTATTAGGTAGTCGTCTGAAACGGCTTCAACGTGCAAAATAATAGCATCGCAGCGTCTGCTAATTAAAAACTCAATGCCTTCTTGTTCTTTGTCTTCTTCACTGTGCCCGGTGGTAATAATAACGTGTTTACCCGCAGCACGAAGCTCCGACTCAATACCTGCCATCATTTGGGCAAAGAAAGGACCATGTAACTCAGACACTAAAATACCGACACTGTTAGTACAGTTAGAGGCTAAAGATTGCGCTATTGAGTTAGGCTTGTAGCCAAGCTGCTCCATGGCATCAAGCACTTTTTGTTTGGTTTTATCGCTTACACGGGTATTTTTGTTCATCACGCGAGAAACGGTGGCTAACGATACGCCCGCAAGCTCTGAAACTTGATAAATTGTTGCCATGTTATTTGTTCACTCGCTTATCCTTAACTAGGGTCTGTTGATCTTTGCGGATTAAAATTTGTTCAAACTAGGGGCTATTTAATCGCGGCGCGAGGTTTGTAACCTAGTGGGCTAAGTAAAAACCGAGCAACAAAGAGTAAATAGCCCCTAGGAAGAACCCTTTGGGCAGCGCCTGTTTGGCATTAATGCTACGTTATCGCCCATTTATGGGGAATAACCACACTACATAGGCTCTGCCTTGCCTAAATACCAAACAGACTGCTGCAAATTTAACCTTGAAAGATCAACAGACCCTAGTTGTTAGTTTAGATTGAATATTTTCAACAACCTGATTAGTCAGTGTATATTTTTTCATTATGTAGGCAACAAATAAAGATCCAAAAGCAGGTAAGACAGTAAATGAAAGTAAAATACCGTGTTGAGTATCAAGCGTTTGTACTGCATCGGCCTGATAACTGTAAAAAGATAATAACCAGCCTGCAATTGCGCCGCCTACCGCCACGCCCATTTTAATAAAAAATATAACGCCTGAATAAACTAAACCCGTAATGCGTACACCTGTTTTTTCATGCCCATAATCTATGGTGTCGGCCATTTTTGCCCACAACAACGGGGTTGCCATATCTAAAAAGAATTTCCATAAAATAAAGGCAGTAAATGCGAGTACTAATTGATCTTTACTAATAAAGTAGCTAAAACCACAAATAGCGGCAGCAATAACTTGTAAGCTTATATAGGCTTTTATTTTACAAAAGCGCTTTGCAAGTGGTTGAGCTAAAGCACACCCTAGCATGCTTGCTGCAACGCCTAGTGTCATAAATAAGGTGATTAAATCGTCTCGGCCTAAATAGTATTTTACGTAGTAAACAGCAAGCGTAAGCCTTAATACTTGACCGGTAAGTAAAAAGAACGCCGCTAAGCAAAGCGTTCGCCATTGATCGTTTTTAATTAATGCTTTAATACTTTGGGCAAAAGGAATGTTTTGCTCTTTTGGCTGTTGTATACGCTCTTTTGTGCCTAAAAAACAAAGTAAAAACAGTACAAAGCCTAAAATGCTCATTGCAGTCATGGTGTATTGATAGCCCTTAGCTGCATCGCCTTGGCCAAAGTACTCAACCATTGGCATAGTACAACCCGCTACTATTACGCCGCCTAACATACCAAATACAAACCGATAAGACTGAATAGTTACGCGCTCTTTTACATCTGCTGTAAGTACACCGCCCAGTGCACAATAAGGAATATTGATAGCGGTGTAAGCCACCATAAGAAGTGTGTAAGTAGTAAAGGCGTAAATTATTTTATCGGTGCCTTCTAAATCAGGCGTAGTAAACGCTAAAATACTAATAATGGCAAAAGGAAGCGAAAGCCAAAGTAGGTAGGGGCGAAAGTGCCCCCAGCGCGTATGTGTTTTGTCAGCAAGGTTGCCCATTAATGGGTCGGTTACGGCATCAAAAATACGTACTGCTAAAAACATAGTACCGACAACAGCGGGTGATAAACCCACTACGTCTGTGTAGTACAGCATTAAAAACATCATAACTGTTTGAAAAATAATATTACTGGCGGTGTCGCCTAAGCCATACGCTATTTTTTCTTTTACACTGACCATGATTATTTATCCCGCTTTATACTTGTTTTTAGTTATGGGTATGCTCTTATCTTTTAGAGATGAGTTCTTTATAAGCTAAGCCACTGTTTTTAATAGTGCGTTGCTGGGTTTTATAATCTACATACACAATACCAAAACGTTTTAAATAGCCTTCTGCCCATTCAAAGTTATCCATTAGGCTCCAAGCAAAGTAGCCATGTATAACAACACCTTGTTCAATTGCATTATGAACCGCGTTTAAATGAGTATTATAATAACTTAAACGGTCTAAGTCGTTAACTTCACCATTATTATACGTATCGGGCATTGCTGCACCATTTTCGGTTATATAAATAGGCGGTAAGGTGTATGTTTTATTAAGCGATACGAGCAAGTCAGTGAACGATTGCGGGTAAATTTCCCACCCCATATCAGTTAGCGGGCCTGTAGGTGCAATAGGCTCATAAATGTCAGTAGGGTGCGCTTTATAAACTTGGCGGGTATAAAAATTAATACCTAAGTAATCAATAGATTGAGAAATTAGTTCCATATCGCCCTCAAGAATTTCAGGCTGATGGTTCAATGGTAATTGATTAATTATATCAGGATATTGGGCATCAATTATTGGTTTTATATACCACTGATTAAGATAGTCGTCTGCAAATGCAGTGGCTTTTAAGTCTTCATCACTTTGAGTAAGGCTATAACACGGCGTAAAGTTAAGCACTATGCCATTTAATGTATTAGGCGAGTTTTTCTTTAATACGCTCATAGCGAGTCCGTGGGCTAATAATAAATGGTGCGCTGCTTTACGGCCATATTCTTTACCCACTTTACCTGGGGCATGAATACCAATTTCGTAACCTAAAAACGCACTACAAAATGGTTCATTCAATGTGGCATAAGAGTGAACGCGATCGCCAAAGGCTTTGGTAATTAAATTTACGTAATGTTCAAAAGCGTAAGCTGTTTGTCTGTTAAGCCAACCGCCTTCATCTTCAAGGTGTTGCGGTAAATCCCAGTGGTACAAAGTAACAAAGGCTTTAATATTGCGACGTTTTAGCTCATCTAAAATATCAGTATAAAACTTCACGCCAACAGGATTTAACTTTGCGTCTTGGGTCATCACGCGAGGCCATGAAATAGAAAGCCTGTAAGCATCAACACCTAGAGACTCTATTAAATCTATGTCTTGTTGCCAATTATTGTAATGATCGCAGGCAATATGACCATGTGAATTGTCAGCAATTTTACCTGCAGTACTACAAAAGGTATCCCAAATACACGGTAAGCGATGCTCATATCCGCCCTCTATCTGAAATGATGCTGTAGCTACACCATAAACAAAGTCTTTTGTTAATAGAGGTGAATTAAATGGTAATGATATTTTTGTCATTGGTTACAAACCTTTTTGAGAACTTAATTGCACGCTTAGCGCTTATTTTTACTGACTTTCAGCGGGTACAAAACATTATTAAAAATAAAAGTTGTTGAAATATGTAACATGTTCGTATTTAATTAGCCGTGAAAGCGCTTACATTTTTAGATTAATGTTAATTAATCTTCAGGTCAACTCTTAAATACTGCGCCTTAGCGGGGTTTGTATTAATTACTTACTGAAGATCAATTTATAATAATAAATTGCGGAGAGCACATGGCTAGTTCAGCACCACTGACATCACACACACAGTCGCAAAACCACCAAGATAAAAACTATGGTTTTGCACTTACATCTTTAACTTCACTGTTTTTTATGTGGGGTTTTATTACCTGCTTAAATGATATTTTGATTCCGCATTTAAAAGCGGTTTTCGATTTAACGTATGTACAAGCAATGCTTGTGCAGTTTTGCTTTTTTGGCGCTTACTTTTTAATGTCACTCCCTAGTGGACACATTGTTAAAAAGCTTGGTTATAAAAAAGGAATCGTGGTTGGGCTTTTAATTGCGGCAGTAGGGTGTGTCTTATTTTACCCAGCAGCGTCTTTACATAGTTATCCTGTATTTTTATTCGCTTTATTTGTACTTGCCAGTGGCATAACGTTATTACAAGTATCTGCTAATCCTTATGTAAGTTTGTTGGGTTCTGCAAAAACAGCGTCTTCTCGTTTAACGCTTACTCAAGCTTTTAACGCGTTAGGCACTACAGTTGCGCCATCATTTGGAGCACTGTTAATTCTGGACTCAGCGTCAGATGCCTTTTTAACACCGGCTCAAAATGCAGAATCAGTTCAACTTCCTTACCTCCTTTTAGCTGCAATGCTTATTTTACTAGCTGGTATTTTTGCATGGCTTAAATTGCCAGACATTATGAGCGAGCAAAAAGCAGAAGCCGAAAAATCAGAGGCAATTGAAGGCAGTGCTTGGCAGTATCGCCATCTTGTATTAGGTGCTGTGGGTATATTTATGTATGTTGGCGCAGAAGTGGCAATTGGTAGCTTTTTAGTAAGCTTTTTAGCACAAGAAAATATAGCAGGGCTAAAAGAAAATGTTGCAGCTCATTACATCACTTATTATTTTGGTGGTGCTATGGTTGGGCGTTTTATTGGTGCTGCTGTAATGCAAAAACTACCCGCAGGTAAAGTACTTGGCTTTAACGCAACCATGGCTATTATCTTAGTCATTATTGCCATGAGCACGTCGGGTCAATTAGCAATGTGGTCAATACTATTGGTTGGTTTATTCAATTCTATTATGTTCCCAACTATTTTTAGTTTAGCGTTAAATGGACTTGGTAAGCATACCGCTCAAGGCTCTGGTATTTTGTGTTTGGCGATTGTAGGTGGTGCAATAGTGCCACTTTTACAAGGTGCGCTTGCTGATAGTGTGGGTGTTCAACTTTCGTATGTTTTACCTATTTTATGTTACATATTCATTGTTTTTTACGGCCTACGAGGCAGCAAAACAGTATTAGTGAAGGAGCCATCATAATGAAAACGACTTTTAAACTTAATGCATTAGCAATTGCAACGTTAGTAGGAAGTGTTACTGCACTAAGCGGATGTACTAACGAAAGCAATGTTGAAAAAGTAAATGTTGAAGCGCAATCAAAGCTAGAGAAAATTTGGCCAAAGCTTTCAATTGCAGTAAAAAAAGACCCTGCTATTGAAGCTCAAATTGTCACGTTTTTAGAAAATATGACGCTTGAGCAAAAAGTAGCGCAAATGATTCAACCAGAAATCCGTGATATTACCGTTGAAGACATGCGCAAATATGGTTTTGGCTCTTACCTTAATGGCGGTGGTGCTTTTCCTAATGGCGATAAGCATGCAACGCCAGAGGATTGGGTTGCACTTGCAGAAAAAATGTATCAAGCATCTATTGATGACTCTGTGGATGGCAGCAAAATTCCAACTATGTGGGGCACCGATGCAGTACATGGTCATAATAACGTAATTGGCGCGACACTTTTTCCACATAATATTGGTTTAGGCGCGGCTAATAACCCAGATTTAATAGAGCAAATAGCGTCTATTACCGCAGTAGAAGTAATGGCTACGGGGATAGATTGGGTATTTGCACCCACTGTAGCAGTAGTACGAGACGACCGATGGGGCAGAACGTACGAAGGCTATTCTGAGGATCCAAAAATTGTTCACGATTACTCAGCAGCGATTGTAAATGGATTGCAAGGTAAAGCCGATGGCGACTTTTTAAGTGATAAGCGCGTTATTAGCACGGTTAAGCACTTTATTGGCGATGGCGGCACTGTTGATGGGGATGATCAGGGAAATAATATAGACAGCGAGCAGTCGCTATTTGATATTCATGCCCAAGGTTACGTAGGTGGTTTGTCGGCGGGTAGTCAATCTGTTATGGCGTCTTTTAATAGCTGGAATGGCGTTAAAAATCACGGCAATAAATACTTACTTACAGATGTATTAAAAACACGTATGGGTTTTGATGGTTTTGTAGTGGGTGATTGGAACGGCCATGGGCAAATTAAAGGCTGTACTAACGAAAGCTGCCCAGAAGCGGTAAATGCTGGCCTTGATATTTTTATGGTGCCAACAGGCGCGTGGAAGCCGCTATATGAAAATACAATTGCACAAGTAAATGCAGGTAAAATAAGTATGAGCCGCATTGATGATGCGGTTGCACGTATTTTACGCGTTAAGTTACGCGCTGGGTTATTTGATAAACCAAGTCCGGCTAAGCGTCTTTACTCGGGTAAAACAGAGCTTATTGGCGCGCAAGCGCATCGCGAAGTAGCACGTCAAGCTGTGCGCGAGTCGCTTGTATTACTTAAAAATAAAAATAACCTATTACCTATCGCAGCTAATCAACGCGTACTTGTTGCAGGTGATGGTGCCGATAACATAGGTAAACAGTCGGGTGGGTGGAGTATTACGTGGCAAGGGACTAATAATAAAAATGCAGACTTCCCTGGAGCAACGTCAATTTACAAAGGGCTTGAAGAGCAAATATCTGCAGCAGGTGGAAGTGTTACTTTAAGTGCTGATGGTACGTTTGAACAACGTCCTGATGTTGCCATTGTTGTATTTGGTGAAGAACCTTACGCAGAAGGGCACGGCGATAAAGATAACCTTGAGTTTGAGCGCGGAAATAAAAAGTCATTAGCACTTTTAAGCTCGCTAAAAGAGCAAGGTATTCCTGTTGTATCGGTGTTTATATCAGGTCGACCTATGTGGGTTAACAGCGAGCTTAACGCATCTGATGCGTTTGTGGCTGCATGGTTACCTGGTACAGAAGGTGCAGGTATTGCTGATGTTTTATTAAAAGCGGCAGACGGCACCATCCAAAATAACTTTAAAGGTAAGCTATCGTTTTCTTGGCCTAAATCGGCGGTACAAACTGCGGTTAATAAAGGCGATGAAAATTACGAACCATTACTTCCTTATGGTTTTGGTTTAACGTATGGCGATAAAAACGTGCTAGCTGACGACCTTGATGAAGACTCTAAACTTGATAACTCAGGGCTTACGAGTATGGATATACTTGTTGGTGCACCTGTAGCACCATGGCGCTTATTGTTAAAATCGGGCGATGAGCTTTTAGATGTATCGAGTAGTACCCATGAATTTGGTGCAATTAAATACCGAACTGAGGACAAAATAGTACAAGAAGACGCGCGCCAATTTAACTTCAGTGGTGCAGAAAAAGCCAGTGCTGAAATAGTAACAAGCTTTGCAGAAGATACCATTGCCTACGTTGAAGCAAACAGTGTGATTAGCTTTGATATTAAATTAAACGAAGTACTAACGAGCGATATAGCACTTGCTATGACTTGCTCAGGTGAATGTGGTGCAAGCATTGATTTAGCAAACGTAGTGGACAAAGCTATTGAAAATAAATGGCAGTCAGTATCAATCGATTTAGGTTGTTTTGCTGATAAGGGTGTTAACTTTGCAAACCTAACAAGCCCATTTAGCTTACGCAGTAATGGTAAAACATCAATTTCTGTAGCTAATATTCAGTTTTTGCCAAATATGGCAGGCGAGGCTACGCTCTCTTGTAAGTAGTTTATTAACTCTATTGTGTGTTTACCAAAGCCCTTCAAATGAAGGGCTTTTTTTATGTAGAGGATTAATACTAACCTGCATAAATACTTGAGTAATTTAACGAATTAAATAATTCTTAAACGTTGTTAATTTAGAACAACTAGATACAAAATCTAGCTTAATTTTGGCGCAGTTTATTTATAATGACTAAGTCAAACTTTCTAGGGCTGATTTAATATCAGGGTGATGAAAGCGATAATTATGAGCTTGGGCCTTACGTGGGATAACAAATTGCCCAGTGGTTAATAAATCTGACATTTCACCCATTAGCAGTTTAAGTACTGCGGTTGGCATAGCGATAAATGCAGGCCGCGACAATGCATTCCCTAAGCTTTTACTAAACTCGGCATTACTGACCGGGTTTGGTGCTGTTGCGTTAACTGGGCCTGAAATTTCTGGATGCTTAATTATAAAGAGTATTAGCTGAATCATATCGTCAATGTGTATCCACGACATACCTTGCTCTCCGTTACCAATCGGGCCGCCTAAGCATAATTTAAAAGCGGGTAGCATTTTACCTAATGCCCCACCTTTTTTAGCTAAAACAATACCCGTTCGTAAAAGGCACACTCTGGTTTGTTCTGATTGCGCGAGTAAAGCTGCATTTTCCCACTCTTTACAAAGCTGGTGGCTAAATTCGTCGTGTGGGTTTTCAAAAGTTTCATCAATAGGGTTACTATTTTGTCGACCATAAAAACCAACGGCACTACCTGATATAAAAGTATGTGGGGGAGTGTTACTGGCTTTAATTGCTTCACTAATTTGCTGTGTAACACCAATACGGCTGTCTCGTATTATGTGTTTTTGTTTGTCACTCCAACGTTTATTAACAATCGGTTCGCCAGCTAGATTAATAACAATATCAACGCTGTTAAAATCCACTGAATTAACATTGCTTACGGCTTTAACTTTATGGCCCAATAATACGTTTGCTTTAGTCGGGTTTCGGCTAAGCACAGTAACCGTATTATGGTGAAGTAAAAAAGGGCATAAGTGCTTACCAATTAATCCGGTCGCGCCAGTAACAAATATATGCATTATTAATCCTTACAATAAAATAGTAGCAAGTGATTAAAAAACATACTCGCTAGCAAACAGCTTTGCAAATTTATACGTAAAGCATACTTTTATGATCACTTGGTAATTATTTCATTTCATTAGCTTTTGCCTTACACTGGGGCAATATAATTAATAAAAGGATTAGTGAGTTGGCAAATTTAACTGGAGTGAATAAAAGTTTAATAGTTTTTGCTGCCTTGGTCGTTATACTTGCGGGTATAAAATCAGCAAGTGTAATTATTATTCCATTTATTCTAGCGGCGTTTATTGCCATTATTTGTAATCCATTTATTAAGTTTTTCGCGCGATATCGAATTCCCAAAGGTATTGCTGTTATGTTAGTGGTACTAATTATTGTTGGTTTAGGCGTAAGCTTAGGTGGGCTTGTTGGGCAGTCCATAAACGATTTTTCGCAGCAGCTTCCTGAATATAAAACACAGCTTAAAGAAGAGTTTGTATGGCTGGTCGATTTAGCATCTCAATACAACATATTGATTAATAAAGAACAGTTAATCAATATGTTCGATCCAGGAAAAATGGTCGATGTAGCCACGGATATGCTCACTGGTTTAGGTGGGGTAATGGCCAACATGTTTTTAATTATTTTAACGGTTGTGTTTATGTTGTTTGAAGGGCCGATGCTGAGTAATAAAATACACATGGCCCTTGATGATCCCGATAGTAAAATGAAACAAATAGACCGCTTTTTAGAATCGATAAACTCCTATCTTGCTATTAAAACATTAGTGAGTTTAGCCACTGGTATAATCGCTGCATTTTATTTATGGATTTTAGATATCGATTATTTTGTACTGTGGGGAGTATTAGCGTTTATGTTTAATTACATTCCTAATATTGGATCAATTATCGCAGCTGTACCTGCGGTATTACTTGCCCTTATTACTCAAGGCCCATTAGTGGCAGGACTTGTTGCTGCAGGGTACTTAACGATAAATACGGTAATGGGCAATATTGTAGAACCTAAATTTTTAGGTAAAGGGCTGGGTCTTTCAACATTAGTGGTGTTTTTATCATTAATATTTTGGGGTTGGTTACTAGGCACTGTAGGTATGCTTTTATCTGTGCCATTAACTATGATTGTAAAAATAGGCTTAGAAGCCAGTGCCGAAGGTAAGTGGGTTGCCACTTTATTGGGCAGTGGTGAAGACGCCGCCAAAAATAACTAGTCGCTGTAACTATCAAGGGCTGGATAAATTACAGCTCTTGATTGCTAAAGACTAATTATTGAATTAATAGCTTCGTCAACTGCATTTATTGCACCCTCTAAGTATCCTGCTTCTTGTTTTGCAAATTCACTCGCTACAAAATGAATATTTAGGTTACTTAGCTGCTCACCCAAGCCTGAAAAATTAAATTCAGGGTGTTGTGAAGACTGAGTACGGTCGTCCTCATTGGCTACAAGTTCATCCTCTGCCCAGTCTTTAATAAAGTACCCTGTTGCCTTTTTTGCATCCTGACCATAAAAGTAGCTAAGCTGCTGGACACAGGCTTGAATTAACTGCTCTTTAGTTACTTCGCTTCGTGATAAGTAGGGCACACCTATAAAACCAAATAATGCGGCGTAATTATCATCTTCAGCACTGGCATCGTGAATTTCGACCATAGGGCCGACACTGCTAAAGCATTGTCCTGATAAGTTATTATCACGCCAAAATGCATGTTCAAAAGTAGCTATAAACTTGGCTTGTCCTGCCATCCATGTCGGTACGCTGTTGAGGCGGCTTATGAGTGTTGGAGTAGCCCATTGTTCAGGTGTTAAATGGGCTGTCACCATGCGTGCAGGAATTGCTGACATTAGTTTATTCGTATTGAAGTGTTTTATATTACCTAAATGATTCACTGTAATTTGCCAGCTATCACCGCTCTTTTTAAGCTCAGTGACATTGTGGTTTAACAATACAAAATCTGGATTAAGTTGCTCATACAATGCAGTTATTAAGGTATTCATACCGTGTTTGAGCCTAAATAATTGCATCTCTCCAGCGCCTGCAATTTGTTGTGGTTGCTCTGAATGTGGCGATTGGTATAACACATCGCCTTTGGTGTATTGCTCAAATAGACTTAAGTTGAGTGACTTGATTAGCGCTTGAATTTTTGGCTGGTGAGGAAATATCCATGTAGGGCCCAAATCAAAACTAACACCACTATTTATTGGTGATTGCGCCGAATAAATTCTGCCACCTAATTGCGATTTAGCTTCTAATAATAAATATGGGGCATTAAGTAGTTGCAACTGATACGCACTGTATAAGCCCGCCAG
Organism: Pseudoalteromonas sp. S3431; assembly: GCF_000690035.1. NCBI lineage: Bacteria > Pseudomonadati > Pseudomonadota > Gammaproteobacteria > Alteromonadales > Pseudoalteromonadaceae > Pseudoalteromonas > Pseudoalteromonas sp. S3431. The sequence goes on along the minus strand of NZ_JJNY01000017.1, from coordinate 38,047 downwards.
CCCGCCACCTATAATAATTACAGGTTTAATCATTTTATTACCTATAAGCAATCGATTAGTAGATTGCTTGTTTTAAAATGGTTTTTTAAGTGCATCAGTAAATTGGTTGATAAGTTGGATTTCACAGATTTTATAACTAATAGCCGCAGTTGTTGCATTAGGGAGTTTTAATAAATAACGCCATTGGCAAGCGCTTTCTATGTATTTTTCATTATTACTAATGCTGCGCATAAATAATGGAAGTATTTGGGTATTACCTGTACTTTCTTGTGATGTAGTGAGTTCGTATTTACGCTTTTGTATCCAACTGCCTTGCACTAGTTTTGCTTTATTTATTTGTGTATCTAGACATTGTATATAACGCTTAGCTTCATCCGTGGTTGCTTTTTTTACTAAAGTACACGCTTCATCAGCAAAACTGTATTGGCTAATTACTAACAGTACAATTGCAGTTAGCCTTAATAAATTATTACTTTTTATCATTATAATTAAACTCTAAAATAAATTGAGCACCGCCCAAGTTATCAGCTTTAGTGATAGTGAGAGTACCGTGATACGACTTAACTAAATCAGATACAATTGCCATACCCACACCGTGTCCGCTTTCATATGTATCTAGGCGTGTACCACGAGTGAGTAAAGACTCGCGTTTGTCTTCTGGTACACCAGGACCATCATCGCTAATACCAATACACAGAGTTTTACTTTGGGCTACTTGTATTTCGACTTGTGAACGACATGCTTTACAGGCGTTATCAATTAAATTACCCAATAGTTCCATTAAATCGGTTTGATCACCTAAAAAGTAGTCTTTATCTGTTACTGTGCAACTAAAAATAATATCTTTATCACGATACACTTTTGCCATAGCACTTAAAATAGAATCGAGAACTGGCTTAATTGGCGTTTGTTTCTTCCAAGTATCAGAGGCACCGGTTGCTGCGCGTTTTAATTGGTGCTCGATCATCACATTAATACGGTCAAGCTGCTCTTGTGCATCTGCATCATTAGCCAGCGGGCTTGATTTCAAAACAGCTAGTGGTGTTTTAAGCGCGTGTGCAAGGTCGCTCAATGAGGCTCTGTAGCGCTCTTTCTGACGTTGTTGAGAATCAAGGAGTAAGTTTAAATCGGACTTAATAGTTTGCAACTCAATGGGGTATAACCCTTTAATTTCTTGGATATCGCCAGACTCGATCGCTTTTATTTCTTTATCAAGTCGTTGCAGTGGCCGTGCACTCCAAATAAAACCAACCGCCATAAGACCTGCGATTGCAATGCCCATTATAAACATCCAATCAACAAGTGTTTGCTTAAAACCGTCCATTAAACGCAGTAGGGCATCGTTACGTTTAACTAATATGAAGCGTGCCTGTTCTGATTGATCTATGTTGTTTAAAATAACAGTAAGGCTAAGTTGCCAGTACGCAGTGTTTTTATATTCAACTCGTCTAAAGTCCGCTGCACCTGCTTTTGTTTCTACTTGTTGAGGTACAAAATTAACATTAACTGCTGATTCAGAATGCCAAATGGGTTCATCGTCACGATAGATCATTGCGTAGGTATCGGAGTTTAGTCTATTTAACTCAGGCGCTAAAATTGTACTTGGCATAATAATGCCATGCTCAGTAAAGTCGACTTCAGATATAAGCGAGTATAGCTGTGCTTCGAGAGTTTTTTCTGTCGCATCAACAAGTGAAGCGTAATACGCTTTGCCAATTGAATAAAACAGGATTGGGAGTGCGACTAACAAAACAAAGACAAGGATAAATCCTTGCCTTATTTTTAACGATATTTGCGGTATTACCACTGACTTTTAAGCCTGTAACCGCGCCCACGTAGTGTCTCTACTGGGTTTAATACACCTTCAGGGTCAAGTTTCTTGCGTAAACGCAGTACAAATACTTCGATAACATTTGAATCAAGGTCAAAATCTTGATCGTAAATGTGCTCAGTCAATTCTGATTTTGAGATTACTTTTTGCGGGTTTACCATTAAATATTCAAGTACTTTATATTCGTAAGCGGTTAGGCTGAGCTCTTTATCATCAACCCAAACTTGCTGCGAGCGTGTATGGATTTTGATTGGGCCTGCTGTCATTTCTGGGTTTGCCTTACCGGCACTGCGACGAATTAATGCATTACAACGTGCAATAAGCTCTTCAACGTGAAATGGTTTTGTAAGATAATCGTCTGCGCCAGCATCTAAACCTTCTACTTTGTCCTGCCAGCGATCACGCGCTGTTAAAATTAGAATAGGGATAGTAATACCTTGTGCACGTGCTTTATTAATCAATTCGATACCGTCTATTTTAGGTAAACCTAAATCAACAACGGCCATATCAAGCGGATATTCAGTAATATGGAAAAGACCTGCTTCACCATCGTGGCATAAATCCACGCTGTAACGTTCTTTTTCTAAAGCATTACGTAGGTTATCTGCTAAATGTAAATCGTCTTCTATAACTAAAATTCGCATCGGTTAATCCTTTTTTACTTCGCCAGTTTTTTTATTTATATGTAAATCGACGACATGGCCGTCAGATTTGAGTATTCGCACTGTATAAAAGTCAGTTTGTTCAGAAATCTTAAGCGTTTTACCGTTAATGGTTTTTTTTGCGAGTATTACAGCCTTCTTTTTGCTTACTTCAGCTTTAGCCGTTGGATTTGTGGCTGTTGTATTTACTTGAGAAAAGCTAGCAAAGCTAGTACAAGCAATAAAAGTAAGACTTAATAATATGCGCATGATAGAACCCCTAGACCAAACACACTTAGTTTAATTAACTAAGTTACTAAAATTCAAGTAAAAACACTAAATTAGCTTTTACTTTAACAATTTTAATTAAAAACCCGTGAACAAACCCTGAACTATGTTAATAAGCGATTATTTATAGTTAAGCAGGGAAAACTTTTTTAAATGGTTTAACAACAGTATTTTCATATACGCCTGCGGCAACATACGGATCAGCCGCAGCCCATTCACGCGCGGCTTCTATTGAATCAAACTCAGCCACAACGAGTGAACCGGTAAAACCAGCCTCTTGAGGATCTTCACTGTCAACTGCTGGAAAAGGACCTGCAGTAAATAAGCGATTTTGTGAATCAAGCTCATTAAGACGTTCCAAGTGTGCTGGGCGTGCTGCTTTTCTAAGCTCTAAGCTGTTTTCAACATCTGTTGAGTGAATCATGTACAACATAAGAAATCTCATAAAAATTGTTAAATTTGATTAACGCAATACTATCACAGCGTTGAAAATTGGTGAATTAAAAGCGTATTTAGGCAGGTTTACACTTCGATTTTATTTTTACACTGTATTTGCTTGAAAATATCTGTGTAACACTGGTAGAGTCGCTGAAATATACAAAATAATAAAAAGGTTTTATGCATGAGCGATAACAGAGAGCGATTTAGTTCCCGTCTCGGATTCATACTAGCGGCAGCAGGTTCTGCTGTGGGTATTGGTAATTTAGTTGGTTTTCCTGTTTCTGCTACCAAAAATGGTGGTGGCGCATTTTTATTAATTTATGCTTTATTTGTCGTATTCATTTGCTTACCTGTCATGATGGCTGAAATGGCAATGGGCCGTAATGCTCAAAAAGATCCACTCGGCTCGTACAAGTTGTTGGCAAACAATGACAAAAAGTGGAAGTTTGCAGGGTTTTTAGCTGTGCTTACGCCATTTATGATTGCAGTGTTTTACATGGTAATTACAGTGTGGATTTTCGGCTACTTAATGCAAACTGGTTTGGGGAATTTAGATTTACTTGCTGAACCTAGCCATTTTGGTGTTTTTATTAATAGCTACACTGTTTTTGGTTACATGGCGGTAGTGGTAATTATTGTTAACTTAATTTTATTAGGGGGTGTTAAGCAAGGCATAGAAAAAGCCGCTAAATTTCTGATGCCAGCACTTCTAGTCATGCTTCTTGCTTTAGTTATCTATGTATTAACACTTGATAATGCAATGGCAGGTGTTAAATATTATATTATCCCTGATTTTTCTAAAATGAGTGCAAGCGTACTTAATGGGGCGCTAAGCCAAGCATTTTTCTCGTTGTCGTTAGGTATGGGTATATTAATGACTTACGCGTCGTATATATCTAAAAAAGATGACATTGTAAGTAGTGCAAAAATGGTAGCAATTACAGACTCGTTAGTCGCCTTTGTCGCAGGCCTTATGGTGTTACCGGCTATATTTAGTTTTGATCCAAACACAGACCCATCAGCACTTTCTGACTCGTCAGTGTCGATGATTTTTGTGTATTTGCCGAAAATATTATTAGCACTGCAAAATGATATCGGATACGTAGGCGCATCAATTGTAGCATTCTCGTTTTTCTTGTTGGTATTTTTTGCTGCAATTACGTCATTGGTATCTATTGTTGAAGTACCGACAGCCACATTAAGCGACCGCAAAGGAATTAGCCGTAAAAAAGCATTGGGTATTTTAACACTTACAACTGGCGTGCTAACTATTTTATGTACTATGTCGTTTGGTATGATTGACAGCCTTACCTCGTTTACCAGTTATGGCGGTGTAAATAAGAGCTTTTTCGATATTATTGTTGATGTATTCTACGACACAATTTTACCGCTTAATGGCTTAATGGTGTGTTTGTTTGTAATGTACCGCTGGAAAAAAGCACGTTTAACACAAGAGCTAAGCTTAGGCTCGCCTAATTATGCTGGTAGCTTAATGGAAAAATACGTTAATTTTTCACTTTCAACGTTTATTCCAATTATTTTAGCGGTAATATTTATAAATACAGTCGCGACTAAGTTTTTTGCTCTAAAAATATTTGGCTTTTAAATACAGACCCAATTATATAAGCCGTACTTGTTGCGGCTTTTTTGTATGTAAATTTAAATAAAGGTTACTTTAATTAAATGCGCCTGAGTCGAGGTAGCTGCCAATCCCGAGTGTAAACATCCATAGCCCCCATAAGCTGTGTTCAATAACACACACAACCGTTGAGCGGCTTTGTGCGTAGGTATACGCAAACAGTAAACCGCCCAAAAAGGCTAAGGCTACTGCAATCCAATTTGCATACACAATATGCGCCAGCGCAAATACACTCGCACTGACTACAATACGCACTGCTTTTTTTGGTATGATGCGTTTATAACGATGAAAAAAATACGTTCTGAATATTAATTCTTGAGGAATAACCGACAGTATTGGGTAGAGCACCAACAGTAAAAGCCAATCATTAAACGAGTTACGGGGAAGGGTAAACCAGTTGCCTTGATGAATAATCCCGTAAAACATGCCTGAGAACAGCGCACCTAAAAAAAAGAAGCTAAACAAACGCCTTTTAACAGCAGAAAATTGCCCAAGGCTTGTGAGTCTAAACCGTTTAAAATGAGGATCGCCTAGTAGCAACATACAACACACACTCATAAGTATAATAAGCGCAGGGATAAGCCAATTAGCTAAATGCTCGCGTAATCCAAAACCCAACAAGGGCAGCAATATAAAAATGAGGGTAAATTCAAACCAGCGGTATTGATTAGCGTTCAAGGTCGTCTCAACTTGCTTTTTTTAATAAGCTAACAAGCTAAGACGACACTTTTATGACGAGGGGCTTACTTTGCAGGTTCTTCTTCATCAGGGAGGTATTTGTACAAGGCAATAATAGTGGCAAAAATACTTACAAAGGTAATACCCATTAAACCAAATACTTTAAAGTTAACCCAAAAGTCGAGCGAAAAATTATACGCAATATAAATGTTTAGTGCTGCGATGCCAGCAGTAATTACAACCCACATTAAATTAAGCTTATCCCATAATGGTTCTGGGACAACAATGGCTTGCTTTGTATCATTAGCATTTTCGAGGATTGAGCTAAGCGCTTTTTTAACGAGGTTTTTGTTAAGTACATAACGGCTAACAAGTAACGTTAAACTCAAACCTGCATATATGAGTGTTGCTTTCCATTTAATGTATTGCTCATCATGAAGTACCAGCGTTAGCGTACCAAACACGGCAGCAATGCCAAAAAATATCCAATGACGAGTAGGCACATTGCCATGTTTAAAGTAGCTATAAGCAACTTGAATAAGCGTAGTGGCCATTAATAAACCGGTAGCCCAATAAATATCGACGAGTTTAAACACTGCAAAAAACAGTATGAGTGGAATGTATTCAATTAATGCGTGCATATACTACCTAAATTATACAGAAAAGAGTCAAAGGCTTTTTACCACATAAAGCTTAGCAACTACAAGGTTGACTTGTTGCCCTGTAACCCTTAGCCTGCGTGGCTTTATTACCAATTTGGTTTGGTATTTTTCATATCATCATATTCCCACGCTTAACCAACACTGATTTGGCGTGTATTTAGGAGCCTAAAATGAATAAAGCAGAACTCGTTGCTGCCATTGCACAAAAAAGTGAATTAACAAAAAAAGATTCTCAAGCGGCACTTTCAAGCTTGCAAAAAGTCATTACTAAATCGCTTTCTGAGGGCGATCAAGTTCAAATTAATGGCTTTGGTACCTTTGCGCTAAGTTATTACCCAGCGCGTACTGGGCGTAACCCACAAACAGGGGCTGCAATTGAAATAGAAGGCGCAAATAAAGCGGTTTTTAAACCAGCTAAGGCGTTAAAAGATCTGCTTTAAATTTATTTAAGGTTTTAAACCTCGTATTGATAGATAAGCTACATGAGCGCGAAGTAAATTCGCACCTACGGGTATATACTGTAGGTCAGGATTACACGTCGCGTTTAATGGCTTTAAATTACATGAGCGCGAAGTAAACGCACCAATGGGGAAATATGCTGTAGGTGAGGTTTTATACCTCGCTTTTGGTGGTGTTAAATTACATGGGCTGGAAATAAAGTCGCACTTATGTACATTATTCATAATCTCTAAATAATTTACATGGATTATAAATCCTACTTAAATTAAATCCTTTATTTTCAATTGCTTGTTATCGGCACGCATCGTGCTTTTTTGATTGTGTATTTTAAATATACCTTTTAAGAAAATAAGGAGATCTCAATGAGTACATTACAAACAAGCACACGTTTACAAGGCAAAAAAATCGCAATTTTAGCCACTGATGGATTTGAGCAAAGTGAGCTTTTATCTCCACGCAGCGCATTATTTGATGCTGGTGCGAACATCGAAATAGTATCAATTAAAGAAGGTCAAATTACTGGCTGGGATGAAGACAAGTGGGGCGATAAAGTAACAGTAGATAAACTAGTTACAAACGCGGATCCTGCTGATTACGACGCGCTTATGCTTCCTGGTGGTTTATTTAATCCAGATAGTTTACGCCAAGATAAAGATGCTAAAGCATTTATTGATGGATTTTTTGGTGCAGAAAAAAACAAACCCGTTGCTGCAATTTGCCACGCACCGTGGTTATTAGCTGAAATTAATAAATTGCGCGACCGTACGATTACTTCTTTTCCTAGTATTAAAAGCGATTTAATTAATGCAGGTGCTAATTGGGTCGACCAAGAAGTATGTGTAGACCAAGGTTTGGTAACAAGTCGAAGCCCAGCTGATTTAGAAGCATTTAATGCTAAATTTATTGAAGAGATTTTAGAGGGTAAACACCAAGCTCACTAATTTGCTTTTAAAAAACAAAAAAGGGCATTTAATTGCCCTTTTTTAATGCGTAAATTTACACTTTTTATAATGCGGTTGCGGCTTTCATTTCACTAACAAATGCTTTTAACTGCGTTGTCATTGCGTCTAAATCGTTAAGGTTAGCTTCAATAATTTTAACTACAGCAGAGCCTGAAATAGCACCTGCTGCGCCTGCGTTAAGTGCGGCTTTTACATCATCTGGTGTTGAAATACCAAACCCTAAAAGAGCAGGAGCTGCATGGTATTCTTTTAATTTAGTGACAATATTACCCGCTGGCATTTGTGCTTTAGCATCGGTACCGGTAACACCAGCGCGCGATAGTAAATACGTATAACCACGACCGTAAGAGGCGCATTGGCGAAGTGTGTCATCATCTGCATTAGGTGTTGCAATAAAAATTGGGTCTACACCGTTATCCATTGCCGATTTTCTGAATATTTTAGATTCATGCAAAGGCACGTCAGCCACTAAAATAGAATCTACACCTACCGCTTTTGCATCTTTGTAAAATGCTTCTATGCCGCGCTTAAAAACAAGGTTTGAGTAAAGCAATAATCCAATTGGAATATCGGCGTTATACTCGCGTATCTCTTTAATAACATCAAAACAATCTTGCGTGTTAATGTGCACATCAAGTGCGCGAATATTAGCTTTTTGAATTACAGGGCCATCCGCAATCGGATCAGAAAACGGAATACCAAGCTCAAGTGCATCTGCGCCGCCATCAATTAAGCTTTTAATAATCGCAACACTTTGCTCTTTACCTGGGTCGCCAATTGTTACAAATGGTACAAACGCACCTTGTTTTTTCTCGTTAAGCGCTGCAAACATTTTGCCGTAACGATCCGTTTTTACTTGGCTCATAGCTGACCTCTTTCAGATAGTACATTGTGAACGTGTGCTAAATCTTTATCGCCACGACCACTTAAATTAATAACTAAAACGCTTTCCTCGGTTTGCTCTTCTGCGTACTTAAGTGCATAAGCAAGCGCATGGCTTGATTCAAGCGCCGGAATGATCCCTTCGTTTTTAGCAAGTGATTGAAACGCATCAAGCGCTTCTGTATCTGTGATACCCACGTATTGCGCTCGACCGGTTTCGTGTAAAAATGCGTGCTGAGGACCAACCGCAGGGTAATCAAGACCCGCTGATACAGAGTAAGACTCTTCAATTTGGCCATCGTCGTTTTGCATAATGTACGTGTAAGTACCGTGTAATATACCTTTAGTGCCTTTACAAATTGTTGCACCGTGCTCATTTGTATCAAGCCCTTTCCCTGCAGGCTCAACACCAATTAATTTAACGCCTGGCTCGTCAATAAAGTCAGTGAACATACCAATTGCGTTTGAACCACCACCAACACAGGCAATTACAGCGTCAGGTAAACGACCTTCGGCTTTAAGTACTTGTTGTTTAGCTTCTTCACCAATAACTTTTTGATACTCACGTACAATTGTTGGGAATGGGTGAGGACCAGCTGCTGTGCCTAGTAGGTAATGCGCGTCTTGATAATTTGCTGACCAGTCACGCAGGGCTTCATTTACTGCATCTTTTAATGTGCCAGAACCCGCTGTTACCGGAATAACCTCTGCGCCCATTAACTTCATTCTAAATACGTTTGGTTGCTGACGTTCAACGTCTTTTGCGCCCATATAAATTCGACATTTTAAACCCAGTAATGCACATGCAAGCGCTGTTGCAACGCCGTGTTGACCGGCACCTGTTTCAGCAATCACTTGTTTTTTACCCATGCGCTTAGTAAGTAACGCTTGGCCAAGTACTTGGTTGGTTTTATGTGCGCCGCCGTGTAATAAGTCTTCACGCTTTAGATACAGTTTTACTTTTGGGTTTTTAACTAAATTGCGCGTTAAAGTAAGTGGGGTAGGACGACCCGCATACTCGTTTAATAATTTACTTAGCTCAGCCTGAAACTCAGGATCTTTTTGTGCTTTGTTAAATTCGTTTTCTAACTGCTTAAGCGCAGGGACAAGTAACTCGGGTACAAACATACCGCCAAACTCGCCAAAATAAGCTGGATTTTGCATTTTAACCTCAATAATTTCTGATGCTTGTAAAAGCATTATGTAATTTGTTAGGGCACTTTTTACCCGCAGATTCTTCAACGCCTGAGTTTAAATCAAGGCCTAAGGCACCTTTAAAAAGCGCATCTTTAATATTGTCTGGATTTAAGCCTCCAGCGAGCATAAAGGGTGTAGTTGCATCATGAAGGACCGACCAATCAAATGCTTTACCTGTACCGCCAGCTTGTGTATCGCTGTGTGTATCGTAAAGGTGTCGGTCAACGCCATTTACAGGCGTTGGCAATGCATCTTTTATTGCTTGGGCTTTCCAAATCTCACAGCCGGTAGGTAACTGTGTACGCAACTGAGCGATGTAATCGTCACTTTCTTGACCATGTAATTGAACTGCCGCCAATTTTAGCACACTTGCGTATTGAGCAACTTGATCAATTGGGGCATCTACAAACACCCCCACAAAATTAAGCGGGGCACTTTGGCTAAGCTCTTTTGCGCAATCTAAATCAACATACCGCGGCGATTTAGGATGAAAAATTAAACCACCGTAAATAGCACCGTTTTGATATGCCGCTTGTGCATCTTTGGTACGTGTTAAACCACATACTTTATTGTCACCTAAAATAACACGGCGACATGCTTGCTCTAAATCACGTTCGCCCATAAGTGAGCTGCCAATTAAAAAGCCATCACATAATGGGGCTAAACGTTTTACGTCTTGATGGGTGTAAATACCCGACTCCGAAATAACCACTTTATCTGCCGGAATCAGTTTTCGTAGCTTTTCGGTAGTGGCTAAATCGGTGCTTAAATCCCGTAAATCACGGTTATTAATACCAATAATTTGTGCATCAAGCGCAAGTGCACGGTGTACTTCTTCTTCATTACTTACTTCGGTTAATACCGACATATTCAGAGAATCGGCAACAGCGTGCAGTGCTTTATAGCTTTCGTCATCGAGTACTGAAAGCATCAGTAATATAGCGTCACCGCCATAAATACGCGCCATATATACTTGGTACTCATCTATAAAAAAGTCTTTACAGATAAGCGGTTGTTCTACTTGGCTGCGCACAAATTCGAGGTAGTCAAAACTGCCTTGAAAATATTTAGCATCAGTTAAAACGCTCATGCAGGTGGCGTATTTTTTATAAACAGATGTGATTTCGGTTAAATCAAATGGCTCTCTAATTAGCCCTTTTGAAGGCGATGCTTTTTTACATTCTAAAATAAACTGTGTACCTGGGGCGGCTAATGCTTTGTAAAAGCTACGGCTTGTAGGCACTGCAAGGTGCTTAAAGCTTTCAAGCGGGCGTGCGGCTTTACGCTCAATGAGTTCTAATTTTTTATCAGCAACAATTTTGTCTAATACATTAGCCATTACTTACCTCAATAATTGCATTTAGTGTGTTCATGGCTTGCCCTGAACTTAATAATGTTTGTACTTGCTTTGCCCCTTCTTTTAACGTTTCTGCTTGACCTGTTAGGTATAAAAGGGCAGCTACGTTAACCACAATGGCAGCATTATGTGCATCTGTGCCTTTGCCTTGTAAGATGGCAAGGCTAGCATTTGCGTTGTATTGTGGGCCTTCACCAGCGAGTTGTTCAAGTGAATAGTTTGCAAGGTCAAAGTCGCTTGGGTTTAGCGTGTACTGTGTAAGCTCGCCATTATTCAGCTCAACTACCGTTGTTGGACCGTGTAGAGCTATTTCGTCAGTGCCCGAGCCGTGAACAATCATAGCGCGCTTTGTGCCAAGGGTTTTAAGTGTTTGTGCCATTGGCATACATAACGCCTCGTTGTACACACCTAACAATTGCACATCAGGTGCTGCTGGGTTAGCAAGCGGGCCTAAAATATTAAAAATAGTGCGTGTTTTAAGCGCTGTACGCACGCCCATCGCATGGCGTACGCCACTGTGATAGTGCGGTGCAAACAAAAAGGTAAAATTGGTTTGCTCAAGGCATTTTGCTGCCTGCTCTGGGCTCATATCTATATTAATGCCCAGCGCTTTTAGTAAGTCGGCAGAGCCTGAATTACTCGATACACTGCGATTACCATGTTTTACCATGTTAATGCCGGCAGCAGCGGCAACTATGGCTGCTGTTGTGCTTATATTAATTGTGTTTGAGCCATCGCCGCCAGTGCCACAGCTATCAGCAAGTTGTGTACTGCTGGTAGTAAAAGCAACAGCGTTTTCGCGCATTGAGGCTGCAGCACCTGCTATTTCATCGCTTACTTCGCCTTTAATTTTAAGGCTTATTAGTAGGGCGGTTAGCTCAATCTCGCTCATGTTACCTTGCATTATTTCATCAAACAGTGCTTTGGCGTCTGCGTAGCTTAATGATTGCCCTGTAATTAGTTGTTCAATCGCGTGTTGAACATTTATGGGTTGTTCTGGTTGTGTACTCATAATGTCCTCTTTTATTTGGCGCGTGTTAAGTAAGCGACACTTTGCTGAAGTAGCATTGCGCCGTTTGGCGTCAGTATTGATTCTGGATGAAACTGATAACCCAATGCATTGTCATCATGATGATAAATAGCCATAGGGATATCTTCATACTGGGCAATAACCTTTATTTTATCAGGCACTTTTGTTGCCATTAATGAATGGTAACGTGCTACAGGCATTGTATTGCCCATACCATCAAATACAGGATGTTCGCCTAAATTAATAATTGAAGACTTACCATGTACGGTTTCACCCGCGTGACCGATTACTCCACCGTAACTTTGTGTTAATGCTTGTTGGCCTAAACAAATGCCTAGCATTGGGAAGTGGCCTTTAGAGAGCTCAATAAGCTCCATTAAGCAGCCTGCATCGCTTGGTGTGCCAGGTCCAGGCGAAAGTACTAATAGCACTTGGCCTTGCTCTTGGCGCATTTTATTAAAAATAACCTCAGCGCTAATGTTGTTTCTATAAACAACCAGTTCGCAGCCAAGCATCGTAAGCTCATCAACAAGGTTATATGTAAATGAGTCAAAGTTATCTAAAAAATAGATTTTAATAGGATTCGTTTTACTCATTTTATACCGCCTTATACGTAGATTTTATGGCGGTGATAACCGCTTGTGCTTTAGCGCGAGTTTCGTTTGCTTCTGAAATAGGATCTGAGTCAAACACTACACCTGCACCTGCTTGCACGTAGGCTATGTTATTTTTAACAAAAGCAGAGCGAATAACAATACAGCTATCCATTGCGCCATCACCGGTTAAGTAACCAACAGCGCCGCCATAACTGCCACGGCGTTTCCCTTCTGTTTGACGTACAAGCTCAGCAGCACGTACTTTTGGTGCACCAACAAGGGTGCCCATGTTCATACACGCTTGGTAAGCGTGTAGTGCATCAAGTTCTGGTTTTAATGTGCCAACAACGCGTGATACTAAATGCATTACCTGTGAATAGCGGTCTACTTTTAATAACTCTTTGGCAAAACGCGTACCTGCAACACTGATGCGGGCTACGTCGTTACGTGCTAAATCAACAAGCATTAAATGCTCGGCGCGCTCTTTTTGATCGTTTCTTAGTTCCAACTCAATGCGGCTGTCTAGGTCTGGGTTTATTTGCCCGTTAGTAAATTTGCCGCGCGCTCGAGTACCAGCAATTGGGTAAACTTCTACTTGCTGATTACTTACGTCGTACTTAAGGGCCGACTCAGGAGACGCGCCAAATAATGCAAAGTCTTCATCGCGCATATAAAACATATAAGGGCTTGGGTTTTGCTTTTTAAGCTGGCTATACGCATGTAAAGAATCAGGGCAAGGTAGTGAAAATGTACGCGACGGCACTACCTGAAAAATATCACCATCTACAATGTTCTTTTTAAGCTTAACCACTTGCTCGCAGTAAGTGTCATCGTCTATATCAACGCTTACCTCACATTCGCCACTTTGCATATCCGCACTAAATTCTGCTGCGTTATCGCAAAGTGTATTTAATCGTTCTAACTCTTTACCTACTTCAAAGCAGTTAGCGTGTACGTCTGGGCCATTAAATACATTACCAATGAGCTCAGTTGTTTGCTTTTGATGATCAATAACAACTAAGGTTTCGGCTAAGTAAAATACGTAATCTGGGCAGGTATTTTCACCATCAGGTACATCACTTAATTGCTCAAAGTTTGCCACCATATCGTAAGCAAATACGCCGCCTAAAAATACCGAAAATGGATTGTTAGTTGTGCTTTTAATACTGTTGATACACGTACGTAGTGCGCTAAATGCGTTATCAGCAACGAGCTTGCTCGCTTCGTCAGTATCGCCGCTAGTGTCTAAATAACAAAGGGTAAGTGTTTCGCCGTCTAAAGTGGCATCACAGCTTTTAACATTTGCCTGCAAGTAGCTAAGTAGTTGTTGCCCATTATTAGATTGAGCATTAATAGTGACTGTTTTACCTTGGCATACGATGCGCAGTGCACAGTCGACTAAAATTAAGCTTTTTACACTGTCTTTAGAATCAATCTCAGCCGATTCAAGCAGTAGTGAGTTAGGCTTATCAAGTGCCGCGTATAATGCAAGAGGGCTACTAATATAGTCGCGTACTTGCGTAATGCTTGTTACTTCGCCTGGTGTGGTAGTTATATGACTAAAAATCAAACCTCATTCCCTCAAAAAATTAAACCCCGCAATGCTTTTGCAATGCGGGGTTTGAATAACGATATCTAAATTACAAACAGATCATTACCGTCCCGCTATATCAGGCGCCACCACCAACGATGTGTAAGAGTAAGACCGTTATTCATGTTTTTCTGCCTCAAAATTTATTAAATATTTTTAACGTATATGTTTCGTAAAATTTAGTTATAAAAAAACCCGCATAGTTGCGGGTTTTGAATTTTTGTTAGACACGACAATTCATCACCCGAAAATTACGAGTGCCACCACCAAATAGTGTTTAAGTTTGAATTGATCATTATTGTTAATTCTTAATGTGTCTGAAAGTGGCTACAGTAAAACGTATCTTATGCTTTTGTGTCAAGTGTTTATTTAAAACAATTTAGTCAAAAAAGTTGTTATACTTACATAAACACCAGTAACCCTTAATTTTAAGCAGTTTTCTTTTGATAAAATATGATTTACATAGCCATACCACACATTCAGACGGGCGTTTAACGGTTGAAGAATTATTGCATCGCGCTGTTGATAAAAATATTGATGTGTTTGCTATTACCGATCATGACACTGTGGCAGCTATTAAGCCTGCTCAGCAATTTATTAAAGCAGAAAACTTACCGCTTTCATTAATAACGGGTACCGAAGTGTCTACCAAATGGGAAAGCTTCGAAATTCATATTGTAGGTTTAAATATTGATATTAATAATATTGACCTTACCTCTTTATTATCAGCTCAGCAGCAAAAGCGAGAAGAGCGTGCGCTAGAAATTGGCGCACGCCTTGCAAAAAATGGATTTGATGGCATTTACGAGCAAGCTAAAGAGCTGGCAAAGGATGCGCAAATTACGCGCGCACATTTTGCACGCGCCCTTATTGAGCGCGGTGTAGCTAAAAATTTCCCGGGTGTTTTTAAAAAGTACTTAGGGCGTGGTAAAACAGGCTACGTGCCAAGTTGCTGGTGCACTATGCAAACCGCTATTGAAGCAATACATGCCGCTGGTGGTGTTGCTGTACTTGCGCACCCAAGTAGCTATCAAATGTCAAACAAGTGGCTACGCAAATTATTAGTAGAATTTAAAAGTGTAGGAGGAGACGCAATGGAAGTTGCACAACCTCAACAGGCGCCAAGCGAACGTCAATTTTTAGGTGAACTCAGCCGTGAGTACGAACTACTTTGCTCGCAAGGGTCTGATTTTCATTTTCCGACAAGCTATTTAGAGCTTGGCAAAAATTTATACTTACCGAAAGACTGCCAAGGTGTTTGGCAAGTTTGGGAAGGACAAGAAGGGGCATTAACATGAGTCAATTATTCCATATTCATCCTGATAACCCGCAACCAAGATTGATTAGTCAAGCCGTTGATATTATTAAGCAAGGCGGTGTTGTTGTTTACCCAACAGATTCGGGCTATGCCATTGGCTGTAACATTGGTAATAAGCAAGCCAAAGAGCGCATAGAGCGTATTCGTGGTATTGAAAAAAACGATAATTTTACGCTAGTTTGCCGTGATTTATCGGAGCTATCTACTTATGCTCGTGTAGATAACCAGCTATTTAGATTAATTAAAAATAATACGCCAGGGCCTTATACCTTTATTTTTAAAGGCACAAAAGAAGTCCCTAAGCGTTTATTAAACGACAAGAAAAAAACCATTGGCATGCGTGTAATTGAACACCCAATTGCTTGTGCGTTACTTGCCGAACTTGGCGAGCCGCTAATGTCGTGTTCTTTAATTTTACCAGGGCAACAATTTACAGAATCAGATCCTGATGAAATATTAGAGCGATTAGATAAGCACGTTGATTTAATTATTCACGGTGGTTACTTGCCAGAGCAAGCAACCACAGTAATCGATTTGTCAGAAGATGAAGTTCAAATATTACGTGTTGGCTGTGGTGATACAAGCCCGTTTGAGTAATAACAAGTGAGCGAAAATACTGCTGATACAAAAAGTAGTGAAAAGCCAGTGCAGCAAAAGCTGCCACTGGCTTTTTTGCATGGTAAAGCGGTTGTAGATAAACCAGAAGACTTATATATTCCGCCCGGTGCGCTCGAAATAATATTAGAAACCTTTGAAGGCCCGCTCGATTTACTGCTTTATTTAATTAAAAAGCATAAGCTTGATGTGCTCGACCTTTCTATTTTTAGTATTACAGAGCAGTATGTAAGTTACGTTGAAATGATGACCGAGTTTCAACTCGAACTTGCCGGTGAATATTTAGTTATGGCCGCGTTACTTGCACAAATTAAGTCGCGCTTATTACTTCCTGTACACGAAGAGCTTGAAGAGGAAGAAGACCCTCGCGCTGAGCTTATTAAACGTCTACAAGAATATGAGTTATTTAAAAAAGCCGCCGAAAACCTCGATGATATCCCCCGTGTTGGGCGTGATATTTTTATAGCGCATGCCGCTATGCCAATAAATGAAGACACAAGTCAAAACCTCCCCGATATTGAACTTAAAGACTTAATGCTGGCGCTGAGTGATGTAATGGCGCGAGCAAAAACGTTTGAACATCATCAAATTACTGCCGAAGTACTCTCAACCCGAGAGAGAATGAGCCAAATATTACAACAGCTATCGAAAGCAAATTCAGCAGTGGTGTTTAATGCGCTTTTTACGCCTGATGAAGGGCGTAGTGGTGTGGTAGTTAGTTTTATAGCCATGCTTGAACTCATTAAAGAAGGACTTGTTACTTGTTTGCAAGTAAGCCCAGAGAGCTTAATTTATGTCAGCTTGAGCGAGCAATCCACTCTATAAACTTATCTGTTTAATCCTCAACTTCTAAAACTGACTTTAATTATCAAAGTTCTGTGCGTATACGCACGTAAAGTGTTTGTAAATGTTATTTTCATTTAAGGCTATGCACTATATTGTAACGTCATAGCATTATAGGACGTTACACATGTTTAAAAATACACCTTCATCTTACGGACTTGTCGCCATTATTTTACATTGGCTCATGGCGTTGACTATTTTTGGCCTGTTTGGTTTAGGTTTATATATGGTTGAGCTTACTTATTACGATAGCTGGTATAAAGGCTCGCTCGATTTACATAAAAGCATTGGTATTACGCTTGTGGCCGTATTCTTATTTAGAATTTTATGGCGTGCTTTATCTACACAACCTAAACCATTAGGTGAAAGTAAAGGCATGAACCAATTAGCACATACTGCGCATATTGCTATGTATATTATTTTGGCTGTTATTGTTGTTGCAGGGTATTTAATATCAACCGCAGACGGGCGTCCAATAGAAGTATTTACTTTATTTAATGTATCAGCGCTTGATTTTGCCTTTGATGACCAAGCCGATATTGCAGGAAAAGTACATTATTACGGCGCGTGCACATTAATCGGGTTTGCAGTATTGCATGCACTAGGGGCGTTAAAACATCACTTTATCGATAAAGATAAAACCTTAATTAGAATGATCAAACCATTAAAGGATGATTAAAATGAAAAAATTATTAGTAAGCACAGCCGTTTCGGCTGCAATGATGTTATCGGTAACAACTGCTAATGCAGCCGACTACGTAATTGACACAAAGGGTGCTCATGCATTTGTAAACTTTAAAATTAAACATTTAGGTTACAGCTGGTTACATGGCCGTTTTAATACCTTTGATGGTAAATTTAACTACGATGCTAAAAACCCTAATGCGTCGCAAATTATGGTTAATATAGATACAACAAGCCTTGATTCTAATCATGCCGAGCGCGATAAACACCTTCGTGGTAAAGAGTTTTTAAATGTTGATAAATACCCAACAGCGACGTTTAAAAGCACCAGTATTAAATTTGAAGACGATTCAGGTCAAGTAACAGGTGATTTTACGCTGCATGGTGTAACCAAAACCATTACTTTTGAAATTGATAAAGTGGGTGAAGGTAAAGATCCATGGGGTGGTTACCGTGTAGGCTTTGAAGGTGAAACAAGCCTTAAGCTTACCGACTACGGTATTGATTACAATTTAGGGCCAGCCTCTACCCATGTAGATATAGGTTTATTTATTGAAGGTATTCGTCAGTAATATATAAAATACTTAATTATAAACAATAAACAGCGTCATTTTTAATGGCGCTTTTTTCTATAAATACTTATTTTTCTATACGCTCTTGCAATAAAGGCCTTAAATGCTCTGGCAACCAGCGCATTAGCACATCATTATAAGCTGGTGTTTTTTTTATTACTTTGAGCTGCTCATTAAGCATTGCTATATCTTTTGCACCTTGCTCATTTTTAGTGCAACCAATAAAGCCATAACTTAACGCAGGGGATTCGGTTAACGGTCGTTGTGTTAAATTTTTATCAAAATTCATTAATTTAGCTAAATAATAATGTTCGCTTGGGTAACCCAATAAAATATCAATCCGTTTTAAATTAAGCATATAAGTAAGGCTCGCTAAGCTGTCGCGAGTAGGTCTTATTACTAAATCTATATCGGGAGTTGTGTTTATAACCGAATCTATCTCTTTTCCATAAGAACGACTCATTGATATGCCGAGTGTTAGCTTTTTATCACGTATTAAATCTAATAATGACACTTCAGTCGCATCAGGCAATTCAAGTGCGTCTGCAAGCTTGCTATGCATAGCAACAGAAGGTGATAGGCCTGTAGTTGAGCTTTCGTCTGTAAAGTAAATATGCTTTTTTCGGTAATCATTTTTATAAAGAGATAATGCGCAAGTATTATTGGACGTATTTGATAGCTCTTGGATTACTTTTCCCGAAGGGATGATAATTTGATTAAAGGTAATAGCGGGTAGTTGTTTTTCAAGTAGGGATATAATGCTTTCATCGCGGCCTTGGTGTTGATATTGGCCATTTAAAATGTAGTACGGTGCAAAGTCGTGCGTTAACCAATTAATGGTTTTAGCATTACTTACAGGGCTTAAAAAACAAAACATTAAAAAAAGTATACATAAACGGAGCATTACAGCAGTTGCCAATAATTATTATTGTAAAACTATTGTAACCATTAAAGGGCTAAAAAGTAAAATGCCAGCAACGAGGCTGGCAAAATATATTTTCAATAATCGCAATAATAAAAAGCAATTAAAGTTTTGTTTAACTAGCTTTTAGCCATTTAACAAATTGGCGTGCATCACTCGCTTTTTGAAATAATGCATTTTTTAAACCTTGTGTATCACTAAAAATTACACGATGTTTGTTTACTGAAATTGATTGCACTGGATGTGCAATTTGGATCATAGACCCATTATATTTATAAGACATAATAAAACTCACTTTATTCTTGTTATTTATTCTGCGCTATATTTTATAGCTTCGTGCAGTCAATAAATAAACGATGTTGTGTTTAGCTTCATTACAGTGTTGACGATCTTTATGACACTTTTGCGATGATAATAAAATTCATCTCGGTATTATTTAAGGGGTTCTCGCCGTACAATAACTTAGCTTTCAAATATACGTTTTGCGGGGCTTACTGGATCAGGGTAAATGGTTAACCGCGGCGGTTTCTTTAAACCAGAGAGGGAAGGTAACTTATATGTATATTATGTGCAAGCTATTTTTTATTTATTTATAATACATTTTATCAACTGCCTATGGCCTCCAATTTTATTTACTAAAGGATAAGTATGAATTACCTAATTGCGAGCGATATTTTTGGTTTAACACCTGCTTTTACGCAGTTTACAGAGGGGTTTGACACTAAGGTAACGGTTATTGATCCTTATGATAATGAGTTACAACCTATTGATAGTGAAGAATATAACTACAATAAATTCATACAGAAATGCGGGCATGATAAATACACCGACAAACTTCAAAAATGTTTTGCGCATTTGCAAGCACCAACAACTTGTATCGCATTTAGCGCAGGGGCAAGTGCAGCATGGCGCGCACAGTTATTAACAGGCAATACACACCTTAAAAAGTTAATAGGGTTCTACCCATCACAAATTCGTAATTATTTAGCATTAGATGCAAACGTACCCTGTGAGTTTATTTTTCCTAAACATGAGGTACATTTTAATGTTGATGAAGTGATAGCCATTTTAAATAATAAGTCCGCAGTAAAGTGTAATAAAACAAACTACCTACATGGTTTTATGAACGAGCACTCAGTCAATTTTAATGAGCAAGCGTATAACTATTTTAGCCATTACTTAAAAGTAGCGTTATAGCTGATTGATTTGCGCTTTTGTAATATTAGGAAAGTCAGTGCGGTTATTGTATTGTGCGTATAGAGTAGAAAAAACACTGCTTCTAGATTGTTTATCAAGCTCTTTTATAAACATTTTAGCGTTAGAGCGTGCTGGCCTACAGCATAATTGATACGCCTTTATAACACTTGCCAAAGTTTGCCCTTGTTTTTGCAATGCTAGATCTGCTTGGGCAAAAAAAGCTGCGCCTGTCCAGTAAACACGTTGCTGAGCACGTTGTTTCCACATATCGGCAGAGAGCTTATTAAGTGGCTGTGTTTTAGTTTTGGTTTGCAGGCGGGCACGATCAAACCCTGCATTTAAGCGTTGTACAAACTGCGGCTGGGTGATTATACCGCTGTCACGCATTATTACGTTTTGCATATAACTGGCAAAACCCTCGCTTAGCCAAAAACCGGAGTAGGGAAATAGCGGCAAATATAAATGTGAAAGTTCATGGTATAGCGTCCAATCTTTAGT
Organism: Pseudoalteromonas sp. S3431; assembly: GCF_000690035.1. Classification (NCBI taxonomy): domain Bacteria; kingdom Pseudomonadati; phylum Pseudomonadota; class Gammaproteobacteria; order Alteromonadales; family Pseudoalteromonadaceae; genus Pseudoalteromonas; species Pseudoalteromonas sp. S3431. The sequence goes on along the minus strand of NZ_JJNY01000017.1, from coordinate 17,144 downwards.
GAATGCTTTTAAACTGGCGTAACGATCTATATGTAGTTCTAGCCCATCGGGATTATTTCGCTTTACAGTAGCCCAAGGTACTGGCTCAAAAGCAAAATATTGCGGTTTTAAATAAATAGGTAAGGTACTTTGTTTTAGAGGCCCTAACGTATTTTGTGTTTTTTCAACACTTTGATTCACCCAAGTAGACACCGTCCTTTGACCACTACTTGAGAGTGAATTGAGGTTGTGTATTACTACCTCAACGGCTAACGTTTTAAACGAGTTGATTGATAGTAGCAATATAAAAAAGAGTTTCATTAAAGTGTTCCACTGTAATTTAATAGCTAATACGATAAGGCTAATTAAACAAGACCAACTCATGACGTAAATAGTCACAGTTAATTTGTTATTTTTTTAAATGATAGTAACTATAAAAGTACAAATACAGACACGCCTTAATTAGCATGCTTTAATCATATTTATAGAACCTTTGTAGGTGTTAGCAATGCAGTACCAACATATAAATGTGCCAACGCAAGGTCAAAATATCACGATAGACCAATACGGACAGTGGCAAATTCCGTTAGAACCTATCATTGCTTATATTGATGGCGATGGCGTGGGTTTAGATATCATGCCGGTAATGCGCCACGTTGTTGATAGTGCAATTGAACATTGTTACAAAAACGCTCGAAAAATACATTGGATGCAGGTTTATAACGGCGAGCAAGCCGCAAAACTGTATGACGGTGACTGGTTTCCACAAGAAACAATTAACGCAGTACGCGCCTGTAAAATTGCCATAAAAGGGCCGTTAACAACGCCGCTGGGTGGTGGCTTTCGCTCACTCAATGTAGCCCTCAGGCAAGAAATGGATTTGTTTGTAAATATGCGCACTATAAAAGGCTTTAGTGCACTCCCTTCTCCTTTAAAAAATCCTTTTTTAACAAACATAACCGTGCTGCGCGACAGCAGCGAGGATGTGTATTCAGGTATTGAATGGCAAGCTGGCAGTGTAGAAAGCGAAAAAATGCTCGACTTTTTATGCGAAGAAATGGGGGTAACCCGCTTAAGGTTTTCACAAGAATGCGGTATTGGTATTAAAAATATATCTAAAGAAGGCTCTGAGCGACTAATGCGCTTTGCCATTAACTATGCACTTAAAAACGATAGTGAATCCTTAACACTAGTGCACAAAGGCAATGTACTTAAATTTACCGATGGGGCATTTAAGCGTTGGGGGTATGCACTTGCACAAAGCGAATTTAATGCCACTGCACATGAAAATGGGCGTTGGCTGCAAATAGAGCGAGTAAATCAAGCACCTCTAATTATTAAAGAAGTTATAGCCGACAACATGCTGCAGCAATGTTTAATGCACCCAGAGCAATTTGATGTAGTGGTGACGACTAACCAAAATGGTGACTTTTTAGCGGATATGCTGAGCGCACAAGTTGGCGGTGTTGGCATAATGCCTGCTGCAAATTTAAATAACGATGTCGCATTTTTTGAGCCTACACACGGCACGTTTGAACGTATAGCAGGGCAAAATAAAGCAAACCCCAGCAGTAGTATTTTAAGTGCGGTATTAATGCTTAAATTTATGGGATGGGACGAGGCCGCATTACTGATAGAAAATGCGTTAGAGCAAACATTTAAAAGCGGTGAAGTAACCTTTGATTTAGCGCAAGAGCAGAGCGATAACTCAAGTATTCATAACTCGACAACCTTAACTTGTACTGGCTTTGCAAAGAAGGTTATCGAGCACTTTTAAACACATTCATTATTAAGCTGCTGAGGCAGTTTTTACTCTGTGCATGCAAGGGCGGTTGGTTAACTGCGCTGCACGATGGTAAATCTCATGTGCTTGAGGTTCATCGCACTGCGTACCACTAAGCGTATCCATTAACGCAACAACAATAATTGCAGGAACCTGGCAGCAATATTCATCTAAAACAGCTTCTGTCGTTTGCGCATCGACATGGCAAAGCGGGTGGTTTTTAAGTTGGTATGCGTTTAATAATGTATCTACTTCTAATACATCATCTGGCTGATGTTTTGTTTTACGACATTTACAACCAAACTCATCAACTAAAGTAGCTAATGCTTGGTAAGTTTCAGTGGTGTTAGCTTTAGTGCATAACTGCTCTTCAATAAACTGATGTAAATTAGCATCAATAAATAACCCGTCTTGTTGTGTGAAGCTTGATGTTGTCATAATAATTACTCTTAGTTTGTTGGCTTAACTTCACTCTAGCGCTAAGTGTATTATTAATAAAATTGTTGTTTTCAATAACTGATATTGATTTCATCAATAGTAAGTTTTAAAACTAAATAAAATAGAAAACATACCTAAATTATACTAATTAATTTGGTGCAGAGTGGTAAAAACGTGCACAAAACTGGAACAATGGGATTAGTTGATGAGTTAAGCTGGATGCTTAGTTAATTGTTTTTATTGAATTTTAATTTTTTATGAAGTTGGTACTAAGCTTGCTAATCATACACTGTAGGTAGACTCCTATATCGACGATTTCCAAAAGCGCCATGGTATTTTCCCAAAGTTGAATACCACGGCGCTTTTTATTTTTCGCGTGTATTTTATTTATTCGTCACATGAACAATAACAGTAGTAATGTTAAATTTTAATAAAGTAGGGAATAGCCACTAAAATAGCGCCTACAATCAACAGCATGCTAACACTGCTCATAAAATACGGAAATACCAATAGCGATAAACCAATACAAAGTGGTACTACGGCTTTTTTTCTTCGCCCGTAAGTAAGGTAGCCAATACCAATGCCGCCAAACAAAACACTCCACGCAATTATTGATGCACTATCCATTTGTAAATTACCTATTTTGAAATACTGATTTAAATTACGACAGACATAGCCAGCTTTTCAATACCATGTGAAGGAGTCCACCTTTTAAATTCCACGAAGCCATGCTTTTTATATAAATTTATTGCAGGAGTATTAGCAACCGCAGTCTCCACTATTGCATGAGATAAATCACCCATTGCTAAAACATAACTTATTAGCTTACTTGCGATACCTTTTTTAAAATGATTAGGATCAACGGTTAAACTACATATATCTAAACACTCGTTGTTTGTATCTACTTCAATAACGGCTGCTAAACATTCATTTTCGCTGTAGCCATAAAAAGTTGTTTCTGACTTTTTTATACCTTTAATATTACGCGCTAAAGGAGGAAAGTTATGCGCGCCGATCAGTTTAGCCTCTATAGCGTAGGACTTTTGAAAGACAGCAAAAATTATATTTGCAGTATCGTTATTCTTATTATTAAGTTTGTTTATCATTATATTCTTCTAATGAAAGTAAAGCTTGGACATTATACGCGATAGTAAAATACCTGGTGCTTGATGTGATGAAAATAATAATTTATCTATCTGCAATCGTTTTAGCAAACGCTAATAACTCACGTCTTAACCATTGGTGTGCAGGGGCGTGGTGCAGCAGTGGGCTCCATATCATTTTCACTTCAATGGGCACTATTTGAAATGGTACAGGGCTGATTACTAAATCAGTATGAGAGGTTAATAACTTAGCTTGCCTGCGCGGTAGGGTGGCAATAAGTTGCTCTGATTGGCAAAGCAGGCTTGCGACCATGTAGTGGCGAGTAAAAACACGTATTTTACGGGTTTGTTCTAGTTGCCAAAGCGCTTCATCTACCCAGCCTAATTTTTGCTTTCCTGATTTATTAGTAACAGCGGCTTCAGGCCCCCAGCCGGCACGATTTACCCAAATATGCTCTTTTTTTAAGTAGTCGTCTAACCCTGATTGTTGTAAAAATGTATTTTTAGGATGGGTTAAACAACAGTAGTTATCTCGCCAAACACTGGCTTGATGAAACGAGCGTGGCAAACCATTAAAGCGATTTATTGCTAAATCTATAGTGCCTTTTTCCATATCTTGTAGGTTTACGTCGCTTGGACTTAACACATCAAAATTAATACCGGGGTTTTTACTAAGCTGCGCCGTTATAAAAGGGGCTATTAGGGTCGACTCTATGTAGTCGTTTGCCATTATTCTAAACGTAACTTCAGCCGTTGTAGGGTTAAATTGCTCACTAGGCTGCGTAATTGCTTCGGCCATTTTTAATAGGGCCTCAACTTCAGGCTTTAATGCAAGTGCCTTTGCCGTTGGCGTCATAGAGCCTGCGGCACGCACAAGTAGCGGGTCGTCAAATAAATCGCGTAAACGTTTTAGCGCATTACTCATAGCCGGTTGCGTAAGCGCGAGTTTATTCGCAGCTTTTGACACACTTTTTTCATCGATGAGTACATTTAAGTAAACGAGAAGGTTAAGATCGACGTTTCTTATATTCATAGAATCAATTCTATTTATATGGTTTATTAATTATCTAAATTAAAGCCTGCTTGCTAAGGTGTAAACAATTAATAAAAAATAACCGCCATAACTGGCATCAATATAAGTGCTGTATTTATGCAAAATAGGCCAACAAATCAATCTAATAATACGCTGCAAAACGTTATTGCCAGCAAGCTTGCACGATCTGTTTTTGCTGGATTTGAGGCGATGTTTTCGCAATTTTTAAATATTACACTGGGTGCGCAAAGCCGTTTTGAACAACGACAGTACCACAGTGTGCAAAGTGCTATGCGTGAGCGTTTACAGGTTTACGAGCGCGAAGTGAAAAACGTGAGTGAAGCCGTGAGAGTTATCGCTTATGCTGAGCTTACTTGCCCGCAAACGTGGCAGTTAGCTAAAAATATTTACGGCGATATGGTACAAAATCACGAAAATAAACCTATTGCGCATACTTTTTTTAATTCAACGTTTGGGGCAATTTGGGACGATAAAAAAATTCGTACTGTGCATTTGTTTGTATTAAAAGCAAAGTATCGTAGTGAGCCACGCTCTTATGAAAGCTTAGTGAGCAGGGTATCGCTAAATAATGGGTTTAATAACGCCGTTAAAACGCTTATTACTAATCAAATATTTAGAGTGCCATTTAGTCAGTTAGAGCATGATGTAGCCACATTACAAAGTACGTTAATGCAAGGCGCTAAGCAGCAATGCAAACAGGTGTACGAACTTATAAATTTAAACGACGGGTATATTGAATACGCTAACTCATTATTTTTTAGAAACAAAGCCTGTTATTTAATTGGGCGCTGCATTGCTAAAAATGGCGACAATATGCCTTTTGCTATCGCTATTTTAAATACCGATGAGGGACTAAAGCTTGATGCTGTAATGATGGGCGCCGATCAATTAAGTTTATTATTTGGTTTTGCACGCACCTATTTTATGGTTGATACCGATAAACCCGCTCGTTATGTAGATTACTTAAGTGTGTTAATGCCACATAAACAACGCTTTGAGTTATTTAACGCCATTGGTTTTATAAAGCACGCCAAAACTGAGTTTTATCGGCACAAGGTTGATACGACTAAAAATAGCCCAGCCAACTTCAAGTATGTTAAAGCGCCAGGTACGCCGGGTATGGTAATGCTGGTATTTACTATTGAAGGACTAGATTACGTTTATAAAGTAATTAAAGACAAATTTAGTGCGCCAAAAACAGCCACCAAAGCACAAGTGAAAGAAAAGTATAACTTTGTAAAACAAGCCGATAGGGTTGGTCGTTTGGTAGACACACACGAATTTAGATATTTAGCGTTTGATTTAAGCCGTTTTAGTGATGAGCTTCTTGAGCAGATGAAAAGCCAAATTGGCAGCAGCATAGTTATATCTGGCAAGGCACTCATTTTAAAGCATGTTTATGTTGAGCGTAAAATGACCCCGCTTAATTTATATATTAACCAATGCGATAACAAAACATTAGAGAGTGTGATGCATGACTACGGTAAAGCAATTAAAGAGTTAGCGGGCGCTAATATATTTCCGGGCGACATGCTAATGAAAAACTTTGGCGTAACGCGATGGGGGCGAGTAGTGTTTTACGACTTTGACGAAATTTGTCCGCTTACCGATTGTAACTTTAGAGACGTGCCACACACCCAAAATACGCTCGAAGAGCTAAGTAGTAACTCGTATTTTGATATAGCTGAAAACGATATATTTCCGAGCCAATTTAAGGTTTTTTTTAGTGCTAACGAGATTGCGTTTAGCTATTTTAATAATGAGCACAGTAACATGTTTTTAGCGACGTTTTGGCAAGGTTGTCAGCAACAAGTACATAATGGTTATCTACCCGATGTTTATCCTTACAAACAAAGTTGGCGCTTTTGAGGTTGTTTGAATCTGTGTTCATCCCCACCTATATGTTATTACAGTTTTTAAACTTGGAGCAACAATGAAATATATTTCTCATGAAGATGGCAATCTTGCATTTAGTGAAACCGAAAAGCCGGTTTTAAAGAGCCATGAAGTACTTGTTAAAGTTGCAGCAATAGGTGTAAACCGTGCAGACAGTATGCAGCGCCAAGGTAAATACCCGGCCCCTGCGGGAGATAGCTCGATTTTAGGTTTAGAATGTGCGGGTACAGTTACTGAGCTTGGAAAAGATGTAGATAAAAGCTGGCTAAACAAGCGTATTTTTACATTGTGCTCAGGTGGTGCTTATAGTGAATACGTAGCCGTTGATGCAAAGCAGCTTATGGAATTACCCGATGATGTAACAATGGCTGAAGGCGCAGCAATAAGCGAAGTGTACCTAACAGCATTTGGCGCGTTATTTGAGCTTGGTAAATTGCAAAAAGGGCAAACAGCGCTTATTCATGCAGGTGCTAGTGGTGTGGGCGGTGCAGCAATTCAAATGGCTAAAAGCGCAGGTGCTACCGTAGTTATTACTGCCGGTACGGATGACAAATGCCGACACGCAAAAGAACTCGGTGCCGATCATGCAATTAACTACAAAACCACCGACTTTGTAGAATATATGAAAGCAAATGAGTTAACAGCAAATGCAATTGTAGATCCTGTTTCGGGTAGTTACTTAAATAAAAATGCCGCTATTGCAGCGATGGATTGCCAAATTGTAATGCTTGCGTTTTTAGATGGACGTTTTGCAGAGGTTGACTTTGCCGCGCTTTTACGCAAACGTATTTCGTTTCATGCCTCAACGCTTAGAAATCGTAGTATTGAGTTTAAACGCCAGGTGCGCGACGACTTTGTAGCACGCTTTTACAATGATATTGCCACTAAAAAGTACGACTTTAACCTGTATAAAACATTGCCTTGGAGCGACGCAAACGAAGCCCATGCTATTTTAGAGCGTAATGAAAATGCTGGTAAAGTTGTTTTACTTGTAGAGTAACTCTTTAATTTTAGGGTTTAGCCCATATACTAAGCCCTATAAAAAATACTTAAGGTTTAATAATGAATCCAATACTAGCAATACTTAAAGAGCACAATGTAAGCGACGAAAAAGTAAAAGCATTGTTTGAAGCGTTTACTCAAAACCCAATGATGGCAATGGCGCTTGTTCAAGAGCTTGGTATTCCGCCAGAAAAGTTACAACAATTAATGGCAGTCGTGATGACTCAACCGCATCTTATTAAAGAAGCGACTGACGAACTTGGTTTAGATTTTGAAAAAGTAAAAGAAGCGAAAGAAAAACTAAATCAACAGTAATTGATAATCTAATTTTCAGATTGATCATATAGCAAGGTAAGCAACTACCTTGCTATACCCGCCGTAAAGCACACACTTTTTGTTACACTCTACATTGAACTGCTCAGCATTTAGTTAGTCATAATAATACTTAATTAACGCAGGGAAATAACATGAAACCGCTTTATAAGTTTTGGAAAAACAACCGCTCTCTTATCGTATTTATTGCACTAATGAGCGTATTTAGAAGCGCTGTAGCCGATTGGTACGAAGTGCCAACAGGCTCAATGAAACCAACAATTCAAGAAGGTGACAGAATACTTACCGATAAAATGGCCTATGATATTCGAGTCCCATTTACGCATATAAAACTACTTAAACTAGCGGACCCACAAACCGGTGATATTATTGTTTTTGACTCACAAGCTGCCGATAACCGTTTAATTAAACGTGTAATTGGTGTGCCAGGGGATACGGTTGCGCTTGAAAATAATGAGCTCATTATTAATGGTAAAAAACTTAATTATGCAGATCAGCAAAGCAACATAGACTCGCTTGATAAAATCGAAGATTTAAACGGGTTAGCGCATTCGATAAGAGTGGCAAATATTCCTTCACGTTTATCGGGCTTTGACGCAATTACAATTCCTGATGATTATTATTTAGCAATGGGCGATAACCGCGACAATAGCGCTGACTCGCGTGTAATAGGTTTAATTCCGCGTAATGAGTTATTAGGAAAAGCAGAGCGCGTTATAGTGTCTCTTGATTACGATAACTATTACCTACCAAGAAAAGACCGCGTATTGAAAAAGCTCAATTAAATAAGATAATTAATTTTATAGTTAAAATATAACTGCCTATTTAGGCAGTTTACTTATATATTTTTTTACAAGCTTGGTAAGAACACTACGCTCTTGTTCGGTATTTAATACCTTACAAAAATCGCCACTGACTGCAGCGCCACAAGCACCTGCTTCAAACCACTGAGATATATTATCTAAATTCACACCACCAACAGGCATTAATTGTGCTTCTGAAAATGGACCCGTTAATGCTTTAAAGTAACCAACGCCCATACTACCAGCAGGAAATACCTTAATAATATCAGCGTTATATTCAATTGCATTTGCTACATCGGTAGGTGTTAGTGCGCCCATTAATACGGGTAACCCGTGCTGGTGGGCAAGTTCGACAACCGATTTGTTGGTATTTGGCGTTACGATAAACTGCGCGCCTGCATCAATAGCTTGCTGGGCAAGGGTGGTATTTATTATTGTACCTGCACCAATGAGTGCATTTTTGTGAGCTGCACGCGCTTTTGCTATTTCTTGCTCAAAGCCAGGTGTGTTTGAAGTGATCTCTAATACGTGTATGCCCGCATTTACTAAACAATCAATTAATGGTGCTACATCGCTTTGTTGTTTTAAGCGCAGTATGGCGACTAACTTGTGTTGCTTTATTTGGCTACTTACTTTTGTTCTGTTGGTATCTAAAATTTGGGTCATAATTACAATTCACTTTATTTAATGCAAAGGCGTTTGTATAAACGGCTAGGCTTAATATACGACTAAACATTACTTTTGCCCATAAAAAAACCGCTGATGTATCAGCGGTTTTTATTGTATGCGTAATATTACATTACGCGCATACCAGGCTCTGAGCCGTCATCTGGGTTAAGAATATAAATTTCTTTTCCGCCAGGGCCTGCTGCTAATACCATGCCTTCAGACATACCAAAGCGCATTTTACGAGGCTTAAGGTTAGCAACCATAACGGTTAACTTGCCTTCAAGATCCTCAGGTGCGTAAGCGGATTTAATACCCGCAAACACTTGGCGAGTTTCGCCGCCTAAATCAAGTGTTAGCTTAAGTAGTTTATCTGCGCCTTCTACGTGCTCTGCTTTAGCAATCTTAGCTACGCGTAAGTCTACTTTTGCAAAATCATCGAACTCAATCTCGTCGCTAATTGGCTCTTTTGCAAGTGGGCTGTTAGGGTCAATTGTTACTTTTGGTGCTAAGCTTTCTTTAGATTCTTCAACCATTTTGTTCACTTTATCCATTTCAACACGTTGCATCAACGGTTTAAATTTATTTATAGGGTGGCTTACTAGCGCATTTTGAACGCCGTCCCATGCAAGGTCGTCATTTAAAAACGCTTGTACGTTATCAGCCATTCCTGGTAACACGGGTTTTAAGTAAGTAATTAAAACGCGGAACAAGTTAAGACCAAGAGAACACACTTCGTGTGCTTCTTGTTGCTTAGTTTCGTCTTTAATTAATACCCAAGGTGCTGCGCCATCAATAAATTGGTTTGCTTTGTCGGCAAGCGCCATTATTTCGCGAATTGCGCGGCTGTAATCGCGGTTCTCGTAGTGTGTTGTAATGCTCGGTGCAGCAGCTTGAAACTCTGCTAACAGCTCTGGTTGCATAATAGTGCTGCTTAGCTTGCCATCAAACTTTTTAGTAATAAAGCCAGCACAACGGCTCGCTATGTTGACTACTTTACCTACTAGGTCTGAATTTACGCGCTGTGCAAAGTCTTCTAGGTTTAAATCAAGGTCAACAATACCGCTACTTAATTTTGCTGCGTAGTAGTAACGTAAGTACTCTGGGTTTAAGTTATCTAAATAAGTACGCGCTTTAATAAACGTACCCTTTGATTTAGACATTTTTTCGCCATTCACAGTTACAAAACCATGAGCGAATACGTTAGTTGGCTTTCTAAAATTAGCGCCTTCTAGCATTGCTGGCCAAAATAAGCTGTGGAAGTAGATAATGTCTTTACCAATAAAGTGATAAAGCTCTGCGTCTGAACCTTCAGCCCAAAACGCATCAAAGTCGAGGCCTTTTTCGTCACATAGGTTTTTAAAGCTCGCCATGTAACCAATAGGTGCATCTAGCCAAACGTAAAAATATTTGCCTGGTGCATTTGGGATTTCAAAACCAAAGTAAGGCGCATCACGGCTAATATCCCACTGTTGCAGGCCATCGGTAAACCATTCGTCTAGCTTGTTAGCCATTTCTTGCTGAATAGTTCCCGAGTGTAACCACTCTTTTAGCATGCCTTCAAATGCTGGCAGGTCAAAAAAGTAATGCTCAGAATCTTTAAGTACAGGCTCAGCACCTGACATTACAGAACGCGGATTAATAAGTTCGGTAGGGCTGTATGTAGCACCACACGAATCACAGCTATCGCCGTTTTGGTTTTCAGACTTACACGTTGGGCAAGTACCTGTTACAAAACGGTCTGGTAAGAAAATACCTTTTTCTGGATCGAATAATTGCGAAATAGTGTGCTTTTTAATATGACCGGCATCGTTTAGGCGGTTATAAATAAGTTCGCTTAATTCTTTGTTTTCTTGGCTGTGCGTGCTGTGGTAGTTATCAAATTTGATATTAAAGTCAGCAAAGTCGCGTTGGCGCTCTATGCTCACTTGTTTTACCATTTCTTCAGGCGTGATCCCTTGCTTTTGCGCATTAAGCATAATTGGCGTGCCGTGGGCATCGTCTGCGCAAACATAATAAGCTTCGTGGCCTTGTAGTTTTTGAAAACGTGACCAAATATCAGTTTGAATATATTCCAATAAATGACCTAGGTGAGTAGGGCCATTTGCATAAGGTAATGCGCTGGTAATCAGGATCTTTCGCTGCGTCATAATCATTCCGAATTGAGGATAAAGCGCCGTTTTTATTATACAAACGGCAATTATCATTAATTTATCTACAAGCTATCTGCTTAGAGTGCGCACAGCTTATGGATTTTTATTAATTGACTGGTGTTAATGCCCTGAATGTTACATAATTCCGTGGCACTTTTCATCAAAGAAACGCTATTTAATTGCTATGTTTGGACTGTCGAAACTATTCTCTTCTAAATCGGTGCAAAAACAACCGATTATAACTGCCTTAGCGGCATATCGTAGTGCGGCTTTTGCCGTCGGTATTGACGAAAGCTTTATCGATACTATTACTCAAAATGACGATAAATCACTACACATTAAATTAACTCTGCCATTTGCTGGGCAATCAGAAATGCCTTTAGTTGAGCAACACGTAAGTGAAAGCTTAAATGTGCCTGTAACAATTAGCGCCAAGGTTATCATTAAAGAGGCGGCTAAGTTTAAAGCGATTAAACATATTGTGCTTATTGCCTCAGGCAAAGGTGGGGTAGGTAAGTCGACTACTGCTGTTAACTTGGCAGGCGCGCTTAAAAATGAAGGCGCAAAGGTGGGTATTTTAGATGCTGACATTTATGGCCCATCTATCCCAATGCTTTTAGGGTTAGTGGGCGCAGAGCCCGTCACTAAAGATAACAAACAGCTACAGCCTTTTGATGCAAATGGCATTAAAGCGCAGTCAATTGGCTTTTTAGTTCCAAGCGATGATGCCACGGTATGGCGTGGACCAATGGCGTCAGGCGCGCTGAGCCAGTTACTTAACGAAACCGATTGGGGCGAGCTTGACTACTTAATTGTTGATATGCCACCTGGCACCGGTGATATTCAACTTACAATGAGCCAAAAAGTACCCGCTAGCGGCACAGTTATTGTCACTACGCCGCAAGACTTAGCCCTTGCCGATGCGCAAAAAGGCATTGCTATGTTTAATAAAGTAAACGTACCGGTGCTTGGCTTAATAGAAAATATGAGCCACTACATTTGCAGCCACTGCGGTGAGGCAAATCACGTATTTGGTAAAGACGGTGCACAAAAGTTGGCGCACAAGCATGGCGTGCCTGTACTTAGCCATATTCCACTTGCAATAGATATACGTGAGTATTCTGAGCAAGGTAAACTTATTGCAAACGATAACGACGCAACAATAAGCAAAACATACAGCGCAGCAGCGAGGCTAATAGCCAGCACGCTCTATTATCAACAGCATCACAATGCGATTGAAATTGTGATTACAGAAGATTAATAAATAATGAGACTTTCAGACACACATATTAAAGAATACCTAAGCGATGGCCGCATTGTTATTGAGCCTGCACCAACAAGTGATATGATTTCAGGCGTGACTGCCGATTTACGCTTGGGAAATAAATTTAGAACTTTTAATGCGCATAACGCCGCATATGTTGATTTAAGTGGTCCAAAAGATCAGTTAAATAAGGCCATGGAATCGATCATGAGTGAAGAAATAGTGCTTGATGAAGGTGAAGCATTCTTTTTACACCCAGGTGAACTTGCACTGGCTATTACCCATGAAAAAGTAACGTTGCCAGCAGATATAGTAGGTTGGTTAGATGGACGCTCATCGCTTGCACGTTTAGGTTTAATGGTGCATGTAACCGCGCACCGAATAGACCCAGGCTGGAGCGGTAATATTGTTTTAGAGTTTTACAACTCAGGTAAATTACCACTGGCGCTTCGCCCACTGATGAAAATTGGGGCTATGAGCTTTGAAATGTTATCGGGCCCATGTGAAAACCCATACAATATTCGTAAAGATGCAAAATACAAAGATCAAAGCAGCGCAGTAGCAAGTCGTATTAGTGACGATAAATAATCACCAAATATAGGCATTACTCGTCTATTTTATGAAGCGCATAGCCAAGTAACTCAAAATACTGGTTAAGCGCTTTATTTGCTTTATTAATATGCTCACTATTTGGGTATATTAAATTACTACTTTTTAAGCCTCCCACTAAAAAGCTATTTTTTATATATGTGTGGCCTTCAATACAGGCTTCAAAACACCGCGCTGCAAGCTCTTCTGGCATGCTCATATAATCCATATTGTGGGCTTTATCGTGTTCTATACACGTTTGTACAAAGTTATTTGCATCAATACCATCTTCATCTAAAAATACATGTTTATAAAAACTGTTCAAAGCATTATTAAGTGGATGCGATAAATTAGGCGTGTTTGAAAGCCATAATTTTGAGGCAAAACCAAATCGTGGTTTTGCTGCAAATAAATGCTCGCTTATATGATGGTCAAACGCATGAAACCATTCGTGAGCAAGTGCACCACCGCCTGCATTTTTTGCAAGGGCAAGCGTTTGAGAAGCTGCATTATAATGCGCTTGCACACCTTTTTGACCACCATGACCAAATGCAAAGTTAAGCTTGCCGCGCAGGCCAATAGCTTTGGGCGGTAAATGCAGTATTTGCGCAAGATCCGCCAGCGCATCGTAAATTAAATTAGCGCTAATGTAGCGCTCTTCTTTAGTTACCCATTTACCGACGACCATAGATCTAAAGCCGAAGGTATCTCTTATATCGCTAAAGTCGACTTGGTCGTCAAAGCGATAGTCGGGTCCTTGGCGAGTAAAGCCACGTTTTAGTCTGTTAGGGTAGTTACGCATTGCAAGTTTCATATAGTAACGAATTTAATCTAAGTAACGTGCTTTTACGTGCTCAGGCATGTGTTGGGTTTGTTTTTGTATTAATTCATTAAGCGTATTATAAAGTGGTGCGGGATTTAGCTGCTCTATTAAAAACAAACTATGCGCTACAGCTTCAAGTGTGGATAGGCTGTCGGCCCTAGGGGCTTTACGAATAGCATAACGATTTTTGGGTAGCTGTTTAAAACTGACCGTTTTAAATTGATTTAGTAATGTGGTGAGTTGCAAAATTTTGTAGGCTTTTTTCCAAGTACCATCAACCACGATTAAATGGGTGATGTTTTTTACACTTAGCTGCTCAGCGCTATCGTCTAAATTTATAGCGTGTTCGTTAGGGTAGAGTAAAACAGTTGAGCTTACTGGCAGTGTTTTTAGTATGGAAAAGTCATCATTATTTTCGCCTTTGATTATTTGGCAATCAGTTAGGCATAAATTGAGTAGTTTAGCGGTATTTTTTGCTATTTTTTCTTCACTCGGGTGCTGTAGAATAATAACCGTAACTTTGTTGTTTATATTTGTAATTGCGTTGCAAATACAGGTGTTTAGTGAAAAGTTACAATGATTACAAAGTGTGCGTGCCATTTAATAAACTTTTTGTTGCCAGTATGATCCTCGCAATTATACATTTATAAGGTAATTAAGTTGGTTTTTTTTACGCATCAATATAAAGTAGTACTATTAAACTGTAACTTACATGGATTGTTTTAAGGGCTTAAAATATGACAGAAATAAATATTGATACATCGGCATTAGAGAGTATGGAATCGTTATTGGGTGAGCAGTTTGCTGACACGCTTGATTTTTGTTGCGCAGAGTTTGAACGTTTAGGCTCTGAAGTTTTAGCAACTATTGGTAAAGACAGAGAAGCGGCTATTCGTCACTCTCACAGTTTAAAATCGAACGCGGCGCAGTTTGGCGCTTCAAGCCTTGCTGAAGTATCGCGTGTTATTGAGCAAAATTTAAACCTAGATAACCTAGCTAAAGCTATCGACGCATCTAATAGCTTAATGGCTCAAGTAACAGGCTCTCAAGCTAAGCTCAATGAATGGTTAGCATCTCGCTAATTATTGAAGCTGAAACGTGAATTTATTTCAGTATTAAGCACCTAAATTGACTGGCATTTTACGCCTTTACTAGGTTAGTCTAAAGACTCACTAGGGCGTATTGATCTTTCGGGATTGAATTTGCAACGAGTGTCTGGTTTTTAGGTTAGGCAGAGCCTATGCAGTGTGGTTTTTCCACATAAATAGGCGATAACAACACATAAAAACCAAACACGCATTGCCCAGAGGGTTCTTCCTAGGGGCTATTTTCTCTTTGTTACTCAATTTTTACTTAGCCCATTAGGTTACAAATCTCGCGCCGCGATTAAATCGCCCCTAGGTTGAACAAATTTAATCCATAAAGTCAATACGCCCTAAAGAGGTAAAAATGTCTGATATTAAAAAGAGTCACAAATTAGAAGGTGTATGTTATGACATTCGTGGGCCGGTTTTAGCACAAGCTAAAAAAATGGAAGACGAAGGTCAAAAAGTATTAAAATTGAATATAGGTAATCCGGCTGCTTTTGGTTTTGATATGCCAGAAGATATGCACCGCGATATTATCCGCAACTTATATTCAGCCCAAGGTTACTGTGACTCTAAAGGCCTCTATTCAGCCCGCGTGGCTATTTATCAGCACTATCAACAACGTGGATTACATAATTTAGATGTAGATAGTATCTATATTGGTAATGGCGTAAGCGAACTTATTCAAATGATCACCCAAGCGCTATTAAATAATGGCGATGAAGTGCTTATTCCAGCTCCAGATTATCCACTTTGGACTGCTTCTGTCACATTATCGGGTGGTAATCCGGTGCATTATTTATGTGATGAAGAGCAAGATTGGTTTCCGGACATTGCAGATATAAAAAGCAAAATAACATCTAAAACTAAAGCGCTGGTATTAATCAATCCTAATAATCCGACAGGTGCGGTTTACAGTGACGATTTGCTAATGCAATTAATTGATATAGCACGTGAACATAAACTACTGTTATTGAGCGATGAAATTTACGAAAAGATTTTATACGATGATATAACGCATACTTCAATCGGCTCACTTTGTGATGATGTACCAATCATTACTTTTAACGGTTTAGCTAAAACCTACCGTGCAGCAGGGCTGAGAATGGGGTGGATGGTGTTAAGCGGTCGTACCTCAGTTATGGATGATTTACGCAAAGGTCTTGAAATACTTTCATCTATGCGTTTGTGCGCTAATGTACCTGCGCAATATGCAATTCAACAAGCGTTGGGCGGCGTGCAATCAATTGATAATTTAATTAACCCTGGTGGTCGCTTATACGAGCAGCGCGATATAGCATGGCGCGGGTTAAACGCTATTGAAGGCATTAGTTGTAAAAAACCAAAAGGCGCGCTCTATGCGTTTGCCAAAGTAGATACAGCACTTTTTAACATTAAAGATGATGAAAAGATGATGTACGATTTGCTAAAAGCCGAAAAAATATTACTTGTGCATGGCAGGGCGTTTAATTGGCCCGAGCCGGATCATTTTAGGTTGGTATTTTTACCAAGCAAAGATGATTTATCGGATGCGATGTTAAAAATGAAGCGCTTTTTTAAAGACTATCGCCAAGTATAGCTATTAAAAAAATAAAAAAACGAGCCAAATTTGGCTCGTTTTTTACTTTAGTCATGAATATATTAGCTAATACGCTTTATCTACACGCACCGTGTTGTCGTTCAAGTAAACTAATCTTACGTTATCGCCTTTGCTAAAGCGCATTGATTGGTCTTGATCTTGAACAACCATAAACTGGTCGCCGTTTTCAACTTGTATTAATAACTCTACAAAATGATTTTGCTGATAATGACTTTGCTGCTGCCTATTATGTGCAACACTGCCGCCAATTACCGAGCCTAATATTGTTGCTACTGTGCGGCCGCTACCGCCACCAAACTGGTTGCCTACAACACCGCCGAGTAATGCACCGCCGAAGGTTTTCCAGCCGTTGTTTTTGTCTTGAATGATTTCTTGTTCGGTAATATTGCGGACCGATTTTACGTCACCAAATAAAACTTGCTGCACAGGAACTGCTTTATTGCGCTCGTATTTAGCAAACGTAGGCGCACTTATTGTAAGTAAAGCGCACATAATTACAGTAATTGCTTTCATAACTTGCTCCTTTTATACCAACCTGCATAAATCTTTGATCAATTTAACGAATTAAATT
>NZ_JJNY01000016.1:0-55810 GCF_000690035.1 Pseudoalteromonas sp. S3431 | reverse complement strand
ATGGTCAGTGGTGCACTTGCATAATGAATTCGGGAAAAAGCGAATAGGTTAAATGATAAAGCGATTATTATTCGCTGGCATAAACTCTGTAAAGGCACATTGCTAACGCAAAAATATGTACAAGGTGAAAAGCTAAGTAAAGTTGAACTCATCTTTTTCAATCAAACGGTTAAACAATACCGAGAGCGCTTATCAAGTATCAGTTGGTTTATGCGGTTATTAAATGAAGACATTGCGCGCAGAGCAAATAAAGAAGATAACTGCACAGGCCGCTTTTGGGAGGGGCGCTTTACGTCTCAAGCATTATTAGATGAAGCAGCACTTGCGGCCTGCATGGCCTATGTAGATTTAAACCCAATTAGAGCGAAAATGGCTAACACCCTAGAGGAATCAGACCATACCAGTGTCCAACAACGTCTAACATATGCAAAAGAAGGCAAACAACCAAAACAGCTCCTTCGCTTTGCAGGCATGCCAAGTCAAACAATGCCAAAAGGGCTCCCGTTTGAGCTTAAATCGTACCTAGAACTTGTTGAGCTAACAGGGCGAATAATGCGAGAAGACAAACGCGGGCATATTGATAATATGAACCTTCCCTTGCTCGAAAGAGTGAATATATCCCCCGAAAACTGGTTAAAACTCACCACGCAATTTACGCGCGTATTTCGTGGTGCAGTAGGCAGGCCAAGTTCACAAGCAAATTACTGTAAAAACTTAAACAGAAAGCGGCGGGCGAATATCAGTAATTGCGAAAAGTTACTGGCATAAAACGTAAGCTACTCAGTAAAACTGTTCAGTAATAAATCACAACTGCACCATGCAGCTATTTTCATGCGACGAATTTAATTTTAAGCGTTCTAATTTGTTTTTTACGGATGAAATGCAAGTAACCGAGCAGTGAAAGATAAATTTTTAACAAAAAAATCAAATTTAATTACGGTAGTCGAGGCCATCTTAGGGTAATCACCCCTAGCTAAAGTAGCTTTAGTCATGAAAGATCAACACTCTAGCGTAAAAAATAATCATGGTTATGCTTTATATTGATGTCTGCGTTGCCAAAAAGGCATTTTAGACCAGCGCTGTTCTTGGTTATAAAAGAAATGTTGATGGTGTAAATAATGACGCCATATTTGCTCTATTTGCTGTTGGTAAGTTTTATTAAAGTGCTGTTGTATATCATTGTCGATAATGTTTAGTATATTTGATTTTTTAAGCAGTAATGCGAGTTGCATCGCATTTGCCATTGCGTTAAAAATTCCTTGTGATGACAAGGGATCAAAGCTTATAGCTGCATCACCTAATGCGGCCCATTGTTGACCTGAAAAGTTGTTCAAACGTGTTGAGTTAGCACTTACAATGCCCTGTAAATTTAGCGTTTTTTGATTGTCGTTTAGTAATTTTGCGAGTGATGAGTGTTGTTGAGCATACTTAATAAAGTATGCTGGATCGCGATGCAGCCCCTTAGGCATTAGGTCTGAATCAGTTTGGAAGGCTAAAACACGCCGCTGGTTTGGAAGTGGAGCACTGTACCACCAACCATTATTAGTTGAGTGAATATTGCCCAGTTTATTTTCGCTATTGTCATCTAAAGTTGCCCAACATGATATGAGGCGATCACTTTGCTGGCGATCGGTATACTTTTTGGCAAAATGTGCTTGGCGACCAGTTGCATCAATAACGAATGGACATACTATGCTTACTTCCTGATCTTCATTTAAGTCTGAATTTATAAGTGTAATATGCCAAGAGTTTTCTTTGTATTGACTGTTAATTAATTTAGCGGGCCAAATGCATTCTACGCCTCGCTGTTGGGCTTTTTCACGTAAAAACAACTCAAACCTTTTTCGGTCTAGTCGCCAGCCGAAACCATCAGGGTTATTGAGGTTATCTGCAATGTGCAGGGCTTCTTGACCCCAACTTATTTGCATTCCGGCATTAGGCAAATGATGAGGAAGTGCAATATCCGTTTCTAATCGGCTTTCAAATTCAGTTAGTAAGTTGAGTTGTTTTAAAATTCGTCTTGCTGCGGGTGCTAAGCACTCTCCAATACGTTCTTCAGGAGATGCTGATTTATCGATAAGCGTCACCTTATAAGAATCGCACAAAGCAAGCGCGGCAATACATCCAGCCACGCCAGCACCAATGATCACAACACTGTTTTTTGCGTCCTCATTTTTAATCATTGGCATAGCGATTTCAACGTCCTTTGATGCGATGAAAACGGTTGGCTTTTTCGGTCACGCCTAAATCTACTTTGCTTCGATTATGAGTCAAATCTACAGAGAGAGTAACGTTACTATGTTGTATTGCTTTACTGGCTAAGTTAACTAAACCTTCGCCTGCTTTATTATGAGGTAGCATGCCTACCTGCATAGTGTTGGGGAATTGTTCGTCGTTAATAGCACCAGTATGTGTTTGTACAATAGCAAGTTCTGCAAAGTGCTCAACCATACTATTTATTTGGTTGGTATAGGTTGCAGGGTTACCATGTAGGGGCAAGTCATCAAGCCAATCTGTTCTATATGCAAACGCTTGCTGGCGGGTACTATCAGATAATGATGTATCAAGAACCTGTTGATAGCGTCGTTGATTCATTATTTGATTGGGAACACGAGCTGGCCAAAATGTGGGTAAAAATGGGTCATACTCAGAGCTATAACCATCGCGACAACTGGCCGTGTCAGTTTGCCATGGAATAGCCATCCAACGTGTGATCCCTCCTGCTACTTGGCCACCAAACAAAGGGCCTTTTGCTAAAGTATAAATATCATGATTCATAATAGGCCCATAATAACAATGATCACTTTGTGTATCAGGTAATGCATGTTTTAGTCGAAATGGAGACATATACATTCCGGCCGTTCGCATTGGCCAAGTCATCTCACAGCCTGGATGAAATGCATCAGCAAGGCAAAACTCCATTGCACCACGCGTTAGCTGTTCAGGCTGTTCGGCAACAGGGTAGTCATCTATAGTTGGTGGCTGAGTTGGCACAGGGCAGCGTGATTGTGGTTTGTAATCATTAATGAAATCACCTTTTACCCACTGGTCTAAAAATGACAATTGTAAATTAGACAAAGTCGCATGCTGGCGTACTGAGCCTGTTGGAGGGATGCTAATAGCGTCACCATATAACCAAGGCCATAGTTGAGGTGCTTGTGCACCTGATACATCAGTTCGACGAAAGTTATTAGATAAAGTCCGGCGGAGCTCTTGATATGCAGGTGATGGGTCACTAAGTTTTGCCAACCATTCTGGGGTCGTATAATCAAATTGACCACCCCAGCCGAATGCACCAGCAAAGCCGCTATTAACCCACTGTAAATTGGTCATCCTAGAAAATATAGGTTGAATATCCTCTGTGAATGATGGGCGTTGTGGCCGTGCTAGCATGCTACTATTAACAGCAACATCGCGCATTAAATCCCACATAGTACGAACTGATTTTTGCATAGGCGCATAATCAGGCGGCGCACAAATGACCCAAGCTGGTTCAACTCTTAATGCAACACCATTATGAACAACCTCGGCAGTAATTGGGCCATCGGATATATCGTCATACCAACCTTCGTTGTTGGCGAAAGTTACCGCAATATCGCCTTTTAAATTACGGGCAACACCATGTCCTCCTAACATTATTAATCGACCGTGGTTATCGCTGCGCATCTCGCCTAAGTAGACATCTTCGTCCATAAACTTACCAATAAAGTTATGTTCGTTTTTGCTATTTACGTTTTTACCACTTAGCTTGCGCTGACCACCATTAATATGAAGTTTATCTCGGTCTGCTACATTATTATTACGCAGTAGCGAAGGTGGAGCGTCTGCGGCTTCAGGAATATCTAAAGCAATTTGAAACTCGTACCAAGATGATTTTTGATTGGCGAGTTGGGCGTGCCATGTGATATCTGCATTATCTAGTGTAAGCTCTTTTATAGCCTTACCTGCAGCGTTAAAACCATAAATTCTAAACTCTGCAGCTTGGCGTTTAAGTGCACCGCTTTTATCGCGATACGCATATTCGTCACTATTGGGAACTGGTTGAGGTTGCTGCGGACCAATAAAATAATCGTCCTTGCTGTTGCCAACGCGCATTACGCCAATAGGAGGGTAGATTCCGGCATAAACAATACATTCAGAATCCGCTTCTTGTGCTTGTTCTGGATTGAAGTTAGTTAATTTAGTTGGCTCTTGTAGCTGTTGTCCGTTAGCTGTGTGACGTGCTTTTGCACTGGCTGCATAGGCTGACTTTCGTGCAAGTGCGATACTGCCAAGTGGTTCATGGGCGGCTAAAGTACGCCAAATATTAAATGCCAAGTTACTACCAAGTTCGGCTTGGCCAATTGCTGTAATATTTTGTTGTGCTAGATGTAGACGAGCAATGCACACATAAGGACTTTGTTGAGTGCTCCATACTGCTTGAGCGTCATCGAGTGGCATTGTTTCTGGATTTGTACGTAGTTGTACCTCAAATCGGAATTTGGCACTTCCTTCTCGTAATCGTCGCTGTAAATCTAAAGCAAGGTAATTGTTATCAACGCATGGCGCGCCGACTTCACTCTCTTCGGGAACTAAGCGATATTTAACAATTTGTTGATCACCTAGCTTGAATGGCAAAATAGCCCAATATTTGGCACTTAAGCAGCTCGATTCAACTTTTTGCATGTCGTTTAGGATGTTAGCAACGTCACTATTTTTAGGGTCATTTAGGTAAGCATCATAATCTTTATCAATCACACCTGCTGTTGTAAATTGGCACATCTGTTGCGCATTTTTAGTGAAAAAACGATCCATATTTTGAAAAATAAAATCAGCGGTATTGCTTTCACCAATTAATTTATCTCCATTGACCGCAAACAACTTCATTGCTAAACCAAGTGTGCTGTGTAAATCGGGGGAGGAGGGAGTGGTATCACTCGAAAAACGTATGGCGCATTCATATTCACTTTTAGAAAAAATACCAATTTTGAATTGCGGGTCTATGTCTGGATTAATTTTAAACTTACCGTATGCGATGCCATGTTGCTTTCTAAAAACGGCACGTTGCGCAGGTTGTTGACCTTTATCAATACGTGGTACTTGGCCGAGGCCAACAAACATCTCAGTTAAGCGTCTACAGGCTTGTTCAACACTTTCATTATCTGACCAACAAGGTATGTTGTTAGCTGATGGTTTTGTTGGATTTTCTTTTTTAGCCATTGTAAGTATTCCTTTTAAGCTATTGAGATATAAATTGGTTTTGAGCAAATATTGTATTTTTATTAATTTCAGCTGCGTGATTTTTACGAAAAAAAGAATAAAACTACCGTTGTTATTTGTTTTCAATATTGCATTCGGAATGCTGTGAGATTGGCAATCGAGATTGCAAGAAATAGGTATTAAATGCCTAAGCTGTATGAGTAACCACTTTTTATGTTTTTATTCGTTTTAGGTACAACTTAGAATTATTGTTATTCACATACTAATTTTTTATGTGGAATTATTGATAAAGGTAGATGATGCAGCTAAAGAAATCTATTACAGAGTATTACAGCAAATAGCATATCTAAAAAAGAATAGGTGAGGCTGACAAAGGGTTATTTAAAAAGTGTGTGTTTGGTTTGTAGGCAAGGCTGTGCCTAATGTATATGGTTATCCCTCATAAATACCAAGTAAGTGCACGCTGCTATTTAAGTTACAAGTTTCGCACCGCGATTAAATAGCACCTGGGTTGAATTTCAATCTTGAAAAGCCAATAGCCCAGGTTACTTGGTATATTTTTTGTGTTATTTAAAGTGCTTTAAAGCGAATTGCTGTACCACCACTTGTTGCTAGTTTTAAAGTAAGCTTATCGTTTGCAGTTACAATACGTTTCTCGATAGTTAAATCGTATGGGTTATTTTTCCACTCGGCATTTTCACCGTCTTTATAAATTTGTGCTTCAAATTTTTTGCCTTGCTCTAAAAAATCGAGTTTTACTTTAATTGTACGGGCTTTTTCATCGGTAACGGCACCCAAGTACCAATCGTTTCCTGAGTATTTACCACTTTTACGCTCTTTGCGGGCAAATACAATAAAGTCGCCTACTTCGCCATCTAGCGCAATACTTTGCTGCCAATCGGTGGGAACATCTTGGATAAATTGAAATGCGTCGGGCTTCGCTAAGTAATTTTTAGGTAAGTCGGCCGCCATTTGAATTGGGCTATACAAAACAACATAAAGCGCCAGCTGTTTTGCAAGTGTAGTTTGTGGGCGATTTGTGTCATCACCTAAGCCATTAAAGCTCATATCAAAAATACCAGGTGTAAAGTCCATTGGGCCTGCAAGCATGCGGGTAAAGGCAAGCATTGGTATGTGTTCAGGTGGGTTAGGCGGGGAGCCCCATGCGTTAAACTCTTGTCCACGTGCGCCTTCACGCGCAATCCAGTTGGGGTAGGTACGGCGCAGACCCGTATCTTTAATCGGCTCGTGGGTATTTATACTAATTTTATGCTTTGCGGCAAGTTTTATGTTGTAAAGATACTCGTTAACCATAAACTGACCGTCGTGCCATTCATGACGAGCTATGCCGTTTTCATCTATGCGTTTAATATTCCCGCCATCAGCTACGTAACCTGTTTTTACCTGGCTTACGTTTAATTTTTCGTAAAGAGCAAAGGCGTCTTCCATTTGATCACGATAGTTGCTCACATTACCTGACGTTTCGTGATGACCAATGAGCTGAACGCCTTTCTCTTTGCCATATTGTGCAAGTGTTGCAATATCAAAATCGTCATAAGGTTTTGTAAAATTAAATACATCGCCATTAAAATACCAATCACCATCCCAGCCAATATTCCAGCCTTCAACTAATACGCCATCAAAACCGTGTTGTGCTGCAAAATCCATATAGTATTTAGTTGTTTTTGTGGTTGCTCCGTGTTTTTCGCCGCTCCCCCACGTTTGTGTTTCTATGTGCATTCCCCACCAAATACCGACGTATTTACCAGGTTTAATCCACGATACATCGTCGAGCTTATTTGGCTCGTTTAAATTTAAAATAATATCCGAATTAACTAAATCAACAGCATGTTCGCCCATTTGGATTGTACGCCACGGGGTATTGAATGCGCCTTGTTTTTTAACTGCAATACCGTCTGACCAAGGTGTTAAATCTGCCTGAAATGTACCAGGGCGACGCTGATTAAGCACCATGGCGGCGTAATCAACAAGTGCAGCTTCGTGAATACTTAAATGTATGCCATCTTTATTTTTAAAGGTAAATGGAGTGTGCACTAAAGCTGCGTCATTAAGCGGGGTGGTGTTATAAACATACTCATAACGGTTCCAACCACGAGCAGGGATCCACCATGCTGTTGTATTGCTACTGTCGGCTATTGCAAACTCGGTAAGCTCTTTGGTTATTTCTGTTTTTTCGAAACCTATTTGTTCAGGCACTTCGTACCTAAAGCCAATACCATTATTAAAGGCTCTAAATTTTACGGTGAAAGTACCACCTTGAGGCTGTGATTTATTAAATGTTACGGCAACTTCATTATGCTTATCAGTCACTGTTTGGCGCTCACCCCAAGGCAGCTGCCATTGAGTATTAACGGTTTGTTTTTGGGTTTTTGCTATTTTAAAGCCTTCGCTAAAAGGTGCTTGTTGTTTAAATTCAAACCCTAGAGCGGAGCTTGTTATTACTGGTCTGTTTTTAAAATCAATAGAATATGTTGGAGTATTTAGTTCGTCTGATATAGTTATTTTTATATTGCCATTAGGAGATTGCAACGTCGCTGTTTGAGCAAAACAACTGCTCGAAAAAGCTAAAAGTAAAAGTGTTGATGTTCTCATTATGAGATCCTTGGTATGCCAGTATGAATTAACCAGCATAAAGGCAGTTATTAAGGAATACGAACTTCTACATACGTATTCAATGTTATAAAAAATAGAAAGAAATAAGTAATCTAACCGGTCTATAATATAAATAAGTTGAAAATAAGAATGGTAAGCGAATGATTAAGTATTTAATTTTTATAATATCAATGGTTTTAAGTTGGCAAGCAGCGGCAATTCAAATAACAATTAAAAATACAAAAGATGAACCAATGGCGAATGCCGTCGTGTGGCTAACTGCAAAAAACACTTCAGAAGTAATCATTGCACCGGATGCGCCTTATGCAATGAGTCAAAAAAACAGAGAGTTTACACCACGCATTTTAGTTGTACCGCAAAACGCTAAAGTGGAGTTTCCAAATGCAGATTCTATTATGCATCATGTGTATTCGTTTTCTAAGGCTAAAACATTCGAATTAAAGCTATATAAAGAACAACCTAAAGCGCCCTTGGTGTTTGAGCAAACCGGTGTTGTAGAGCTTGGGTGTAATATTCATGATTGGATGTTGGGTTATATCGTTGTGGTTGATAGCACTATTTTTGCTATTACCGATATAACAGGAAAGGTTGATTTAGCAGCACCTTTAGGAGAATACACTCTCAATGTATGGCATTCAGGATTTGGTGATATTAGTAATGTTGAATCAGAGAGTGTAACTGTAAATTCAGCCCCACTCACTTATAAAATAAAGCAAACTATAACCGAACAAATTGATTTTGCCACGGACGAATTCGATGATTACTAATAACTTACTAAAGCTGACACTGCTGTGTTGTATTGTATTTTTTAGTGGTGCGTTAAGTGCACAGGTAAAAGGCTTAATACAAGTTAGAGCAGTGCAAGGTGATGATACGCTTAGTTTTCAAGAGGGCGGTATTGGATTGTATCGGCACGATGCTAAAAGCGATGAGCTTATTTTATCACAAGGTATTTTAGATTTTAATGTTGATTTAGCATCTAGTTGGTCGGCTCATGGTGTACTGAATATAAATCAAGACCCTGATGTGGCTTTAGGTTTAACGCAAGCTTACATAAAGTACCAACCGTTATCTAACAGTAACTATAAATGGCATGTACGTGTAGGTGGCTTTTATCCATTAATGTCTTTAGAAAACCCAGATATTGGCTGGACTTCGCCATATAATTATACAAATTCAGCAATTAATAGTTGGATTGGTGAAGAACTACGTACTGTCGGAGTTGAGGTTACTATAAAGCGACCTGCAAAGCGTTTTAATAGTGCACATGGCTTTAGCGTTATAGGAGCTACATTTAAAGGAAATGATCCCGCAGGTACATTGCTCGCATGGCGTGGTTTTGCATTACATGACAGGCAAACAACATTTAACGAAGGCGTCAGGTTTGCACCTATAGCAGCATTAAATGAATCCCAATTACGTTGGCAAGCTAACCAAGTATTACCGTTTGAAGAGGTGGATGGTCGCTTTGGTTATTATGTGGGTATGCACTGGGATTACTTAAAACAATCACAATTTCGAATTTATTATTATGATAACAATGGCGATCCGACCAAGCTTAATATTAGCTCAGGACAATATGCGTGGGATACTCGGTTTACCAGCGCCGCATGGCTCTATAAGTTAAATAAAAAAACACGCCTCATTGCGCAAGTGTTAAGTGGTAAAACTGAAATGGGATATAATGCGTTAATAGAAAATACATACTATAGTCATTATTTAATGATGAGTCATAAAGAAGGTAAGCACAGAGTATCGTTGCGTTATGATTATTTTAAAGTTACAGATAACGATACCACTGTATTTGACCCTAATGGCAGTCATGGTGAAGGTATAACTGCAACATGGCGTTATCAGTTGAGTGAAAAGTTACAAATAGGTGTTGAAGGAGCTACTCTTAAAAGTGTAGTTGAAAATAGAGCTGCAATTGGTTTTAAACAGTCTATTTCACAACAGCAAGTAATGCTTAACATGCAATGGAAATTATAAATTTAATGCATGTGTTGCCTTTTTAAAACTTAGTTATAGTGTGTAATCCCGTCAGGAGTGATAAATGAATTTGCATAGTATTCGCGTTAAAGTTTCTTTTCCTATAGTGATTTTAGGAATTGCAGTATTGTCGTTAATTATTGGCTACACCCATTTAATTAATCTACAAAAAAATGCATTGGATGTGCAATCTGAAAAATTTATTAAGGCAACTTCACTCGCATTAAATGCGGATCGTGACTTATATCAAGCTAAGGTCGCAGAGCTAAATCTTGTTACGCATACTAATAATATTGAAAAATATAAGGCAGAACACAAAGAAAATGCAGCGCAAGTAATACAAAAATTAAAGCAGTATTTGGATCTTCTCACGGATTATCCTGAAATTAAAAATGAATTTAGAAGTTTTGATGCTACTTTTAATGCTTGGCTTAATGCCTCGAACGCTCATATGACTGATAAGAGTGAGGCGAAGCAGTTTGAATCGGAACAGACATTTGCTGATTTAAGAGTAAGGCTTGACCGCGCTGGAGAGTTAGCTGAAAAAACTTCCGAACAAGAAATTAATAAATTATCCGAAAAAATAGAGTCGACTAAGTTGATGATGTTAGTTTTCGTTATAATTATTTTATTAATAGCCGTTTGGTTTAGCTACATAATACCTAAACAGTTAACGCAACAAATTAATTATGTTACAGAACGTATTAATGATATTGCATCGGGGGATGGTGATTTAACGGGGCGTATACAAGTAACATCTCAAGATGAGTTTGCAGATCTTGCTACTAGTTTTAATGGCTTTTTAGATAATTTACAGCAGCTCATTCGCGATATTTTAGAGCAATCAAAAGAACTAAATACGCTAGGTGCAGAGCTAAGTAAGGTTGCGAATCAAAATAACAGTGTAAACCAAGCTTTAGGTCAGGCTTCTGAGTCTATAGTCAGTGCTGTACATGAAATGAGTGTAGCAAGTAGAGAAGTTGCAGGAGTTGCTCAACAATCTTCGAGTGAGGCTGATAACTCTTTAAATTTGGCGCAACAAGGTTTAACTGCCGTTGCTAATTCGAGCGCTCGTATTGTTTCTCTTTCACAAAATATGGATCAGGCGATGGCGCGCTCAACTGAACTACAACAAAGTTCAGATAACATAGCCAAAGTATTAGAGGTTATTCGTGCTATTGCGGAGCAAACCAATCTATTAGCATTAAACGCGGCAATTGAAGCAGCACGTGCTGGCGAATATGGCCGAGGGTTTGCTGTTGTTGCTGATGAAGTCAGAACGCTTGCAACACGTACACAGGTCAGCACTAACGACATCCAACAAATGATTGAGCACTTTGCGACAAGTGTTGAGCAATCTATAAAAGCAATTGATGAAGGAAAGCAGTTTGCTGATGATGCTGTGGGGTCATTTACTCAAACTAATGATGTACTTAATGCAATGCAAAGCTCGTCAACTAAAGTGAACGATATGGCAATGCAAACAGCGCAGGCTACAGAAGAGCAAACTACGGTCGCCGACGAAATAAGTCAAAATTTATCATCACTAAATGATCAAACTGTTGAAGGTGTTGCACTTGCACGAACAACTGAAGATGTATCTAAAAAAATGGAACAATTAACCGATGAGTTAAATCGTTTAGTGCATCGTTTTAAAGTTTAAACAGTGAGCTATTAAAACAATCAGGGGCCTATTAGGGCCCCTTTTTAATGCAATTTATATCTAAGTGAATGGGACTATTTTTTATCGAATGCGCGTTTCATGTAGTTAGGTGTAGCGAGTGCACCATGGTGAATACCGTTGTTATAGTACTCGCTGTGCTGTGCAATATTTGCAGCAGCGTCTTCTCTGAAACCGTCAAATGCTTGTGATTTACGCGCAAGTGTTACTGACCATAAACCGCTTGGGTAAATTGGTTGTGGGAATGGCAGTGTTTGTAAATCCTTAAAGCCTACGCTTAGCATTGCTTCGCGCATTTCAACTAACAATGGCATATGCATAAGTGGCGATTCACTTTGTTGTACTAAAATACCACCTGGGCGCAGTGCATCTAAACAGCTTGTGTAAAACGCATGGTTAAATAAACCCTCACCTGGACCTACCGGATCTGTGCCATCAACAATCACTACGTCGATAGATTCGCCAGCGGCTTCGCGCATGTATTTAATACCGTCGTCAAACATAACAGTTGCACGGGCGTCGTTATTAGATTCACAAAGCTCTGGGAAGTATTTTAACGACATTTGCGTTACTACTTCGTCGATATCTATTTGCGTTACAGTTTCTACGCCTGGGTGTTTTAATACTTCGCGTAAAGTACCGCAGTCGCCGCCGCCAATAATAACGACGTTTTTAGGGTTTGGATGCGCTAAAAGTGCAGGGTGGCTGATCATCTCATGATAAAAGAAGTTTTCGCGGGTTGTTACCATAGTACACCCGTCGATGATCATTAAATTACCAAAGTCTGTGGTTTCAAACATTTCTACCTTTTGAAAAGGAGACTGTTTTTCATCTAACTTTTTATTAATACGTAATGAAAATGCGCTGCCATCGCGGTCGCTAATTTCAGTAAACCACTTACTTTGATCTAAATTTGCCATAGTTACTATTACACTTTTTAGGTTGAGTATGAAAAAGGGGCAATTCTGCCAGTGCTTGGCGTTTTGCTCAATGACATTTTAACTGATTTGACGAATAAAGTTAGTTAGGAGTGAGTGAAAGTTCAATTTTTGTTAGCCTAGTGGATAGTGACGTATTAAAATGCGCCTTTATACCTAATTGACTAAAGAAGAGTTGCCATGACCTGGGGTTTAGAAACAGCACGCGCCACTTATAACGTTGCTCATTGGAGTGATGGTTATTTTGATATTAACGCACAAGGCGAACTGGTGGCTTACCCAGATGGCGACCAAGCAAAACCGGCCATTTCTTTAACGCAATTAACTGAGCAGTTTAAGCAACAAGGGTTAACGTTGCCGGTTTTAGTACGCTTTACCGATATTTTACAAAATCGTGTAGACACACTTACTAACGCGTTTACGCAAGCGCGAGCAAATCGTGAATATAACGGTAAATACACCTGTGTTTATCCAATTAAAGTAAATCAGCAGCGTTCTGTAGTAAGTAAACTATTAGCGCACCCAAGCGGACTTGTTGGCCTAGAAGCAGGCTCAAAGCCAGAACTTATGGCTATTTTGGGCGTAGCAAAAGAGCCAATTACTATTGTGTGTAACGGCTATAAAGACAGTGAGTTTTTACGTTTAGCGTGTATTGGTCAAGCAATGGGCCACAGCGTAAAGATTGTGGTAGAAAAGCTTTCAGAACTGACCACACTACTTGAAGAAATAGACAACCTAGGCATTGAACCTGCTATTGGTATTCGTATTCGCCTAAACTCAGTAGGCAAAGGCAAGTGGCAAAACACCGGTGGCGAAAAAGGCAAGTTTGGTTTAACGGCAGGCCAAGTACTAAGTGCTGTTGAAGTGCTTAAAAAGCATAATAAGCTGCACTTAATGCAAATGGTGCATTTTCATATTGGTTCTCAAATTGCCAACATTCGTGATATTCACCGTGCTTTGCGTGAATGCGCACGCCACTTTGCTGAGCTTACGCAATTAAACGTACCGTTAAATA
Source organism: Pseudoalteromonas sp. S3431 (assembly GCF_000690035.1). Classification (NCBI taxonomy): domain Bacteria; kingdom Pseudomonadati; phylum Pseudomonadota; class Gammaproteobacteria; order Alteromonadales; family Pseudoalteromonadaceae; genus Pseudoalteromonas; species Pseudoalteromonas sp. S3431. Next base: position 42,354 of record NZ_JJNY01000016.1, on the reverse strand, counting down.
CCGTTGATGTGGGCGGCGGCTTAGGCGTTGATTACGAGGGCTCTGGCTCACGCAGTGCGTGTTCAATGAACTACACAGTAGAAGAGTACGCACGTAATGTAGTGAATGCATTTGCAGACGTGTGCGACCAACATAACCTTACCCATCCGGCTATTATCACCGAATCGGGACGTGCTTTAACGGCTCACCATGCGGTATTAATTACCGATGTAATAGACGTAGAAAAAGCGCCAAATCATTTAAATCCAGAGCCACCGCTTGAAAATAGCGCATTAGTGCTTGATGAAATGTGGCAGTGTTTACAGCGTTTAAACCCGCGTATGGCATTAGAGATTTATCACGACGCTATGCACTTATTTAGCGAAGCGCACGATCAGTACGTGCATGGCTTAGTAAGCATGCTAGAGTGGGCAAAAATAGAGCAGCTTTATTTTACTATTTTACATCGTGTACGTGCATCGCTTAGTAATAACGCGCGCGCGCACCGTGAAGTGCTCGACGATTTAAACGAAAAGTTGGCCGATAAACTCTTTGTTAACTTTTCATTATTTCAGTCATTGCCAGATGTATGGGGTATTCAGCAGTTGTTTCCGGTTATGCCAATCGAAAATTTAACTCAACCATTGACTCAGCGCGCGATTATTCAAGATATTACCTGTGACTCTGATGGGCAAATCCGTGAATACGTTGAAGGTGCTGGTATCGAAACTAGCTTACCCATTCCAGAATATAAACATGGCGAGCAATACCATATTGCGATGTTTATGGTGGGCGCATATCAAGAGATTTTAGGTGATTTACATAACCTATTTGGTGATACCGATTCGGTGCATGTAGAGCTTAACGACGAAGGTTATGTGTTAACCAATGCCATAAAAGGTGATAGCGTTAAGGATGTATTAAAGTTTGTTGACTATGATAGCGCTATTTTAGCTGACAACTTTGCGTACCAAGTTAATAAACTTGATGTATCGACGCAGTGTAAACAAGGTTATTTAGCTGAGCTTAATGCAGGCCTTGAAGGTTATACCTATTTTGAAGATTAATTTGTAAGCAACTGAAAGCGTAGTATTAGTTGCTGCGCCATGTTTAAAGGAAGTAGAAGTAATGTCAGTTATTCGCGGTGTACTTAGTATTATTTTGTACGCAATAAACACACTCTTTTGGTTTGTGCCTATTTTTATTTGTGGGCTTATAAAGCTTATCCCTATTAAGCCACTGCAAAAATTAATGAGCTGGGTTGCTAAACAATGTGCAACTATTTGGGTCACTTTTAATAGCTTAAATCAAATGTTATTTACGCCAACAAAACTTAACGTAACTGGCCTTGAAGAACTAAAACTAAAAGATTGGTACCTAGTAATAGCAAACCACCAAAGCTGGGTCGATATTTTAGTATTACAGCGCGTGTTTAATCGTAAAATTCCATTTTTAAACTTCTTTTTAAAAAAGGAGCTTATTTATGTGCCCATTTTAGGCTTGTGTTGGTGGGCGCTTGATTTCCCGTTTATGACGCGCACGAGTAAAAGCCAATTAAAAAAGAATCCAAAGCTGCGTGGTAAAGATTTAGAAACTACGCGTAAAGCCTGCGAAAAATTCAAAGAGATGCCAGTAAGTGTGGTTAACTTTGTTGAAGGCACTCGTTTTACTACGCAAAAGCATGCGCGCCAAAATAGCCCGTTCCCACATTTATTAAAACCAAAAGCGGGCGGTATTGCTTTTGTAATGCAAGCAATGGGCGAGCAAATTACTAAAGTGGTTAACGTCACAATTCATTACCCCGATGGGATCCCTACTTTTATGGATTTTGCTGGTGGTAAGGTAAAAAATATCAACGTACACGTGGAAGTAAGGCCGGTAAGCGAAGAGCTTATTGGTGACTACACCGGTGATTCTGAATTTAGAATTCGCTTTCAAAGTGAGTTAAATCGTTTATGGGAAAATAAAGAGCAAACATTGCAATCGCTCGAAAAACCATAAAGAAAAGGTAAAAAATATGAGCTTACAGTTATGCTAAAAAAGTGGTTACCAAATTGGCTTAACGGCTTAATTGTAGGCTGCGTGTTGTTTTCTAATGTCATACTTTTTGGCTCGCTGGTATTAATGCTGGGTCTTATTAAGTTATTGCTTCCTCTACCTATTGTTAATTCTATATTGCACAGCGCTTATCGTGGTTGGTGTAACGGCAATCGTTTAGGGCTTTGGTTAGGTTGCCCTAATATTGTGGTTGATATAAGTGGCGACTTAAACTCAAAACGTTGGTATTTACTTATTTGTAATCACGCGAGTTGGTTAGATATAACCGTACTTAGCTCATTACATGCTTTGCCTGCCCCTAAGTTCTTTTTAAAAGATGAATTAAAATACGTTCCTTTTATTGGCACTGGTGCGTGGGCTATGGGTATGCCGTTTATGAAACGGGTAAGCAAAGCGCAGCTTGCTAAAAACCCTAAACTCAAAGGGCTTGATGTAGAGCGAACTAAACATAGCTGTCGTAATTTCCGTCATCATCCTACTACCATCATTAATTTTGTTGAAGGTACACGCTATACGCCAGCCAAACATAATCTGCAACAAAGTCCTTTTAAGCATTTATTAAAACCTAAAGCGGGCGGCATTGCTTTTGCGCTTGAAGTATTAGCCGATCAATTTGATGCCATGCTTAATACAAGTTTAGTATATAGCGGCAAAACAGATCATGTTTGCCGTAACTTGTTGAAAGGTGAGTTAGATTCTATTTATGTTTCAATAAACGTAATGCCCATTAATGACAATATGCAGGGCAGCTATCAAAGCGATGACGTATTTAAAGTTAATTTTCAACATTATGTGAATGAGCTATGGGTTGCCAAAGATCAGCAGCTTGCCGATATTTATGCTCAACAAGATTTACCTGAACCACAAATCAGTAAGGAAATTGAAACACTATGACCAACACCCACCTGCAGGAGTTAATTACTCCTTGGTTTGATAAAGTGCCCGATGCAGATTTCCTGAGCTCAATTACAGCTACTGCGATTGGCGTATGTTCTCTATTAGTACTGTATTTATTTACGCGTCGTTTAATGTTGCCAGGCATTCAAAAAATAGTAACTAAGCTTTCTCCCGAGCGGATTGGTGCACTTTCTCCAATGTTAACCAAGCTCAACAAACGTATTGCAGGGTTGCTTTGTTGTGTTTTATTTTTAGCGACCTTCGACAGTGTTTATCCGGTTAACGAATTGGCCGCCGAAATATTAAAAACGGTGGGGCAGGCTTTATTAATTATCTACGTCGGCTTTATTATAAGCAGCATAGTGAGTATTGCTGGCGCTATTTATAACCAACTTGAATTTGCTCGTGAAGTACCTATTCAGGGCTTAATTCAGGTTGTTAAACTAATCACCTTTATTGTGTGTGCAATTTTAATTGTGAGCATTTTTCTTGAGAAGTCACCCACTTATATTCTCTCTGGTTTTGGTGCTATTGCTGCGGTTACATTATTAGTATTTAAAGACACCATATTAGGCTTTGTAGCGAGCATTCAAATAGCTGCAAATCGTTTAGTAACGTATGGTGATTGGATCCAAGTAGAAAACTACGGCGCCGATGGCGAAGTGATTGATTTGGGTTTAAACACAGTAAAAGTACGTAACTGGGATAACACCATAACAACTATTCCAACTTATATGTTGGTGGCGGGCTCGTTTAAAAACTGGCGCGGGATGCAAGAGTCGGGCGGTAGGCGTATTAAACGTTCACTTAATATAGATATGCACAGTATTTGTTTAGTAAGTGATGAGTTTAGAAAGCAAATTGATGCGGCTATTCCGCTACATGACTATATCCGAGTAACGACACTACCTGCGCAAGTTTCTAATTTAGGGCTGTTTCGTCGCTATGCCGAAGGCTATTTAAAGCAGCACAGTAAAATTAATACGTCGCTTACGTTAATGGTACGGGAGCTGCAACCATTAAACCATGGTTTGCCTATTGAGTTTTATTGCTTTAGTGAAGATAAGCGCTGGATTTCGTACGAGCATTTACAAGCCGAAATAATGGATCATTTACTTGCGGTATTACCCGTGTTTGGGCTTAGAGCGTATCAAAGTGTAAGTGGACAATTAAGCCCACCTAACGAGCAACAAACAGATAAGCCAACATTTAGAGTGATGGCAAATAGTGTTGTAAAAGACCCACAGCAATAAATAAAGCTAAGAGCCACCAAATAGGTGGCTTTTTAAATCGCAGCCATGCAAATGTAATTATTACTAACGCAACTTGCCAAAAGTTATGCACAGCCGATGTCCAAATTGGCGAATACAATGCGGCCGCTAAAAAACCGACTACCGCGGCATTAAGCGCCGCTATTGAGCTTGCAAAACGTGGCTTACTTGCCAAATTAATCCAACTCTTCTGAAACGCCAGTATAAGTAAAAAACCAGGCATAAATATAAGCAGTGTAGCTATAAGGCCACCCACTAGAGGTTGCTCAGTAGTAAGTTGTGCGCCTAAGTAAGTAGCAATAGTAAACATAGGCCCGGGCACTGCCTGCGCGCTCGCGTAAGCACTTAAAAACTGATCACCACTCAATGCTGGTACGCCAGCTTGAAGTACCGGCAGTACTACGTGTCCGCCGCCAAACACCATTGCACCCGCTTGGTAAAAAGGGGTAAACAAAGCAAACTCATGCCCTAGTGGAATAAAGCTAACACCAAGTAAGAGCGCAAATAACCCCAGTGCAATCCAATTAATATTACTTTTTGTACTGCTAACATCTTTTGCTACTGTGCCAAGTTTTAATAAAGGCCATATAGCACCTATTGTGGCAGCGGTGATTAAAATTGCTATTTGAGTTCCCATCATTGGAAATAACACCAAAGCAAGTGTACTCATTACCGCAAGTAACTTAAGCGCAGCACTTGTACAAAAGCTTTTAGCCATACTAAGTGTTGCATCAGCGACTATAACAACGGCAAATAACTTTAGGCCTGCAATAATAGCAAAGTAAACAGCATCAAACTGATGGGCACTAACCGCAAGCAGCACCATTATTAAAAACGAAGGCAGAGTAAAGCCTAAAAAAGCAGCTATACCACCAAGTACCCCAGCCCGCTCAACACCAATCGCAAAACTAACTTGGCTAGAGCCAGGCCCTGGCAGTGCTTGGCTTAAACTAATAAGCTGCGCGTAACGGGCACTAGTTAGCCAATTTAATGTATCTACAAAGTGGCGCTTAAAGTAACCCAAATGCGCAGCTGGGCCGCCAAAGCTCATGCACCCTAGTAAAAAAAATTGTCTAAAAATAGCAATTAACATTGCGCTCATATCCTTTGTGAAATTCATTAAATTGTCACAAGGGAGTATGACATTTTTATTAAAATGGCACATTAGTTTGAGGTCTGTTTAACAATCAAGCAAGATGCGCTGCTTTTAACACTCTCTTCATAGTTTGTTCATACGTGTATTTGCATACTCCTGCTAAATTCTTATTGAATAGGTAACATCATGACTTTAACAAAATCACTTTTAAGCGCAACTGTATTAGCTGTATTGCTTTCTGGTTGTGAAATGAATAACGCAGGTAAAGGCGCAGCAATTGGCGCTGCTGCAGGTGGCGTATTAGGTAAAGCTACGAGTAACCATAAAGATAAACGCTTTTTTATTGGTGCAGCAATTGGGGCACTTGCGGGCGCAGCTGTTGGCGACTACATGGATAAACAAGAAGAAGCATTTCGTGATGAGCTAGCGGGTTCGGGCGTTGAAGTTGTGCGTGAAGGCGACAACTTACGTTTGGTTATGCCATCAAATATTACCTTTGCGACGGATCAATCGTATATTTCATCAGGTTTTAACGACACGTTAAATGCGATTGCTAACGTTATGAATAAGTACGAAAAAACCTACCTTAGTGTTGAAGGGCATACTGATAGCACAGGTAAAGATAGCTACAACATGAACTTGTCGCGCGAGCGTGCACAAAGTGTAAAAGACTACTTAGTGAATCAACAAATTATGGCTGCACGAGTTAGCACTAAAGGCTATGGCGAAACTCGTCCAATTGCGACTAATGAAAGTGCAAATGGTCGTGCTCAAAACCGCCGCGTAGAAATTCAAATCGTACCAAATACCGAAGGTTAACTGCAGTTTTATTGTGGGGTGCATACACATGTTTGCAACGAAACTGAACTTAGTTTCACTGCAAGCATGTGAACTTCACAAAATTAAGGAGTGTACCTTAGGCATTACGATTACTTCTGCAGATCATTGTTTGCTTATTTGACATAGTAAAATAAAGAATCTTGTTCTGCACCACTATATTGACTGTTAAAATATGGCCAAATATCAAACTTTATACTGTTTTGGTAAAGTGCTGCGCCGATGCTAGTGTAGTTATCACCTCGGCTAGTTGATTCTATACTTAAGCTGACAAATGAGTAATCAAGGCCAGATAAACTACAGCCAGAAGTTTCATCTTGCCATATTACAGCAGTATCAAAAGCGAGAGGAGGATGACTTAAATCTGTAACTTCGTTTGGTGATACACAATTAGCATTATCAAGCTTGCTCTTACTTAGCTTAGAAACATTCCCATATTCATCAATAAACATCATACCAGTTGTCATACTGCTTTTTATTGCATGCCAATGAGTATTTGAAATCACACCTAATTCATTAGCTGTTAGTGGCGAGGCTATTGCAATATCGTCCAATCCGTCTTTATGATGAGCTATTAAAGTCCAACCACCGCCGAGGTGGTCCATTTCACATTGAGCATAAAATGGTGTAATTCCATTATCACCATCAGGATCGATTTCATAAATACCAGATTGAGCTTGAGGGTTTTCTTGTTTTATAGTTTCACATGTCACAGCGTTACTTAATGGAGGTTCTGGTTCCGGCTGTTCTGTAGTGCTTGTAGCTACAAAGCCACCATAATACTCTAATTCACCTATTGCTCTGTAGCTGTGGCCGTGAGTAGTATTTATTTTGAGCCTAATATATCTCCCAATAGCTGGTGTTGAAAGTTCAATAATATTGTCAAGGGTTTTTGGTATATTAAAAGATTCGTGATCTAGAAAGTTTATGTTGTCATCGGAAACTTGAAGGGTAACATCTTTAACTCCCATACCTGGATCAGATGCGCCGCTATACAACATAACTCTAAATGATGTGATATAAGCGCGATTTTTAAATGCCACTTGTAACCAATGTTCCTGAACTATAGTTGAAAGCCAAATTCCGCGTTTTATTTTTGGTAAAATGGTGTCTGTATTCACTTTGATTGAGGAGTTGTAACCATCAAATGCGCCTGATGGACTATCTAGAGCATAGCTGTGGCTAGCCGAATATGAAGTTTCAGTCAAATCATTAGTACCAATTAAAGCAATATTGCCAAACTGGCCAGTAGTTTCACCTGGAATAAATTTAATTGTGCTCGATGAGTCAACTCGTAAAGATATTGTGTCTTTACCATAGTTAGTATTATCTTGCCCAAATAACTTATTTTTAAGGGTTAAAAGACTAACAACTTCAAGAAGGTGATTAGTTTCTGTGTCTTTGGATTGTTCTTCTTGTAAAAATAAATTGCCATTTCTTGTTTGAAAGCCAAACTCATTAATAGCTTCTTGTACTAAATTATATCCTAGTCCCTCATCAGTGTTTCCAGCATTTGAGTCTTTGTATATTGCAAGATAGGCTATTTCCTCTTCAAAATGTGCAGTACTTGACTCTTGCTTGTTAAGACTAACCCCGAAAGTTTGCCTAGATACACTTGAGGCTCTTAAGGCATATGCATCTGAATTATTTTGAGTTTGGCCGCTTAGGAACACTCCAGGAATATGAAAAAAACTCTCATTAAAAAAGATGTGGGAGGAATTTGTTTTCAATGAAAATTTTCCTGCCTCCCAAATACTTCCATCTTCAAGGTGATGACGCCCTTTTTCAATTACAAGAAAAGACACAAATTCTTCGCCATGAATTCCATCCAAATATGGCCATTCTTTGAATTGAACATCAAAGCTATTTGTAGTGACATTTGATATTGAAATTACACCGGGCTCTATATCATTGTAAGTCGGTACAGAAGCAAATATTAAAGGATCATTATAACCATTTATAGGGATTGTTATCCGCTCGTTCGAAATGGTCACATTTTCAATTAAAGTAAACGCTTTAGATTGTGGTAAAAATAATATTAATAATAAGGAAAATATAAATTTTAACATAAAACTTTATTTTATTTTGTAAGGTTATAATAGTATTAACCATTTTTGTTAGTAAATAAATGAAAAGTTTCAGATACTACAACTACATCCTTACTTGTTGCCACTTTTTTTTTGCAAGCGCCTAGTGATGAGTTGTCAGCTTATCTTTCAAAACTCGCCTTCTGTAGCCTGTTAATCTCGATTAAACTGCAATTCACATAATTTTTGATAAAGCGGATTACTCGCTAGCAATTGTTGGTGAGTCCCTGTTGCGATTATCTCTCCTTGTTCCATCACTACAATCATATCTGCATGTTTTACTGTGGCGAGGCGATGAGCAATGATCAAGGTGGTTCTGTTTTGCATTAAGTGCTCCAGCGCGGCTTGCACATGATGCTCACTTTGTGCATCAAGGGCGCTGGTTGCTTCATCAAGCAGTAGTATTTCAGGATCTTTTAAGATTGCTCGCGCAAGCACAATGCGTTGCTTTTGCCCGCCAGATAAACGCACTCCTTGCTCACCTAAAAAGCTTTCATAACCATTAGGTAGTTGCGCAATAAACTCATCGGCATGAGCGTGTTTGGCTGCGGCATATACTTGTTCATCGGTTGCATCTGGGTTGCCATAACGAATGTTATGCATCACATCAGAGCTAAACAATATCGGGTTTTGTGCCACCATGCCCATGCTGTTTCGTAGCATATTCAGTGATAGATCTTTTATATCAATGCCATGGAATTTTATAGCGCCAGTGGCAGGGTCGTAAAAACGTTGTAGTAATTCAAATAACGTGGTTTTACCAGCACCAGAAGGGCCTACAATCGCCACGGTTTGCCCTTGTTGAATACTGAGTGATACATTTTTAAGTGCACTAACATCAGGGCGAGACGGGTAGTTAAAGGTAACACTACTGAGCTCTATGGCGGCTAAATCAGTATTGTTGTGTAACTGGTCATCAAGATGTTGTACTGGGTTAACTATTTCGCTTTTTACCGCGAGTAATTCAAGTAGTCTTGCTGCAGCACCCGCCGCGCGTTGCAGCTCGCCATAGACCTCGGCCACCGTTGCTACCGACATTGCCACCATAATGGCATAAAACACAAATGCACCTAACTCACCACCACTCATAGTCCCTGCCAGTACATCACTACCACCGACCCACAGCATCACACTAATGGCGCTAAAGGTTAAAAATATCACCGCTGCAATTAAAAATGAACGTTGTTTAATACGGCTTTTCGCAACCTTAAAGGCTTTTTCGGTTTCAACGGCAAATGCGGCTTGCTCACGTTGTTCATGACTATAACTTTGCACTACTTTAATATTTTGAATGATCTCTCCTGCATAAGTGCTGATATCGGCAATCGCATCTTGGCTGGAGCTGGCAAGTTTGCGTACTTTACGGCCAAACACCATCATTGGCACTAACACCAGCGGCACACAGGCAACTACCACTAAAGTGAGCTTTAAATTAGTGAATAACAACATGGCTAAACCACCTACCAACATCAGTGCGCTGCGCAGTGCCATGGAAAATGACGAGCCAATGATTGACTGCAATAAAGTGGTGTCGGTTGTTAAGCGCGACATTAATTCGCCACTGCGGTTTTCTTCAAAGTAACTAGGGTGCAGCGTTACAATACGATTAAACACGGCTTTTCGAATATCGTTACTTACTCGTTCGCCAATCCACGACATTAAATAAAAACGGCTAAAAGTGCCTACTGCTAATAAGCTGATTAAACCAATAAGTACTAATACGGCCTGCTGTAATTGGGCCTTTGATCCTGCAATAAAGCCATGATCAATAACAAATTTAACACCTTGCCCTAATGACAAGTTAACGCCTGCGGTAACTAATAACGCAGCTAGGGCGGCTACTACCATCCATTTGTACGGTTTAATAAACGCAAAAACAGGTAATAAACTGCTAAACGCAGCTTTTTCGGCTATAGATGTTTCTTTTGACATAGTGGATTCTTTTTGAAGGTTAAGGTATAGATATGGCATCATCGAATTAAAAATCAATAGTATTAAATATCATCAATAAGGATTCGTTATGACTACAAATATAATAAACGGTGAATTTACAGTCACTTTAGCGCCCATTGAAGGTTATGCCAAAGGGCAGCAAGGCATTAACTTAGGACGCATGTCGATAGATAAAACATTTAAAGGTAGCTTAAATGCCACCAGCCAAGGCGAAATGCTTAGCGCCATGACGCCTACGCAAGGCAGTGCCGGTTATGTTGCCATAGAGCAAGTGTTAGGTGAGCTTGACGGCAAAAAAGGCAGTTTTGTATTACAGCATTTTGGCACTATGGATAAAGGCCAAGACAGCCTAATTTTAAATGTAATTCCCGATTCAGGCACTGGCGAACTTGAAGGCTTAAGCGGCAGTATGAAAATTCGTATAGAGCAAGGTATTCATTACTATGACTTTGAATACACTTTCGATAGTAAATAACCTCAATTCTGGATAATAAATCTATCTTGAGCAGCTATTTTCAGCGCTAACTGCGTTGAATTTACTTGCAATAGGCCCGCTATTGACGCGTAAATTCGCCTTGTTTTCACTGAAAATCTCTGGCTAGAGAAAATAAATTTAAATATCATTATGATTCAATACGTTAGTAAATCTCTTAACCAGAGTTCAGGTTAAATAAAAAAGCATAGGTAAGTACGTATGCGGATTAGCTATTGAAAACCATAAGTTATAAGGAACATAAATGGCTTTATCTGTTTGGTTGAGTTTAGCATTGGTATGCATGATGGGCGCGATGTCGCCAGGGCCAAGCCTTGCGGTGGTGTTAAAGCACACGCTTAGTGGTGGCATGAAAAACGGTATACTTGCCGTGCTCAGTCATGGTATTGGCGTTGGGCTTTATGCTGCTGCCTCATTACTTGGCTTAGGAGCATTAATGGCTCAATTTCCAACACTATACCAAATATTGGTGTATTTAGGCGCTGCGTATTTAGCCTATTTAGGTTTAAAAGTACTGCTAGCAAAACCAAGTAATAACGAGCTGCAAGTACAAAAGAGTGAAGTAAGTGCGAGTAAAGCGCTACAAGATGGATTCGCGATTGCTTTTTTAAATCCTAAACTCGCGATTTTCTTTTTAGCGTTGTTCTCACAATTTATAGATCCGCAAAACCTCACTTTAAGCATTGGTATTATTATGTGCTTAACCGTGTTTGTAATTGATACTGGTTGGTATTTATTAGTTGCAGTGCTAACTGAGGTGTCTAAAAATCGTTTTGGTTTTACTAAGCAAAACCCGTGGTTAGACAAAATACTGGGTGTTGTGTTTATTGCCCTAGCCATAAGGGTGGTAATTGGTTTGTAGTTTTATAATTGGTTGTTGCTGAATTATTTGTACAAAATAGCTACAGCCAAAGCCCTCTATGATGCATACGTATTCATCACAATTTGATTACCTTTTAGTTACACTTTGTTGGTTATGTTTTAACTGCACTGACTGACATAACGAATAACAATAACTAAAAGGTACGCACACATGAAAAAATTCAAATTAAGCGCGCTAATGCTGGCATTATTTGCTGCAAATAGCGCAATAGCGAATGAAAGCCAAACTAAGGACGAAAGTAAACCTGAAAAAGTTCAAGCAGACTTAGAAGTAATTGAAGTGAGCGGCTTTAGCCGCAGCTTAATACAGTCTTTGAATCAAAAGCGCTTTAGCGATACGGTATCGGAGCAAATATCAGCGGATGACTTAGGTGCTTTACCTGATATATCAATGGCTGATGCACTGACGCGTTTACCTGGTATATCGGCGGTAAGAACCGGCGGCCAAGCTGCACAAATTAACATCCGTGGGCTTTCGGGCGGCTTTGTTTTTTCGACATTAAATGGTCGCGAGCAAGTATCGACCAGTGGTAGTCGTAGTATTGAGTTTGACCAATACCCTTCTGAACTTATTAGTTCTGCTGCGGTATATAAATCACCCAAAGCATCCTTAATTGAAGGCGGTGTAGCGGGCACTGTTGAACTTGAAACAGCGAGCCCATTAAATAATTCACAACAGCATAAATTTGTAGCCAATGTGCGAGGCATGTATAACGACCGTGCGTCAGAGGTATTTGATGCAACGGAGTTTGGCGACCGGATTAGTTTTTCATATCAAGGTAAATACCTCGATGACACACTTGGCGTAGCACTTGGTTATGCGCGATTATTTCAGCCAAGCGTCGCAACTCAGTTTATTGGCCTTGCTTACAATGATACTAAAGATGTTGATGGGCTCGCTAACGACACTAATGGGCCAACGCAAAATCCAGCAAACGAATACATAAGTGAAGGCTTTGAACTACAGCACTCAGGTGGAGAAGAAACTCGAAATGGTTATTTAGCCGCAATAGAGTGGGCACCTGTTGATAACTTTAGACTTAAAGGGGATGCGTTTTTATCTCGATTTGATAAAAAGTCATTTGCTCGTGGTTTTAGGGTGAAGTTAGGTGGCCCTTCTGCAGCATATGCAAATCCTCAGCTTGATGGAAATACAGTTATTGGCGCTGCCGTAAATCGAACTTCACAAAGCTATACTCGCGTTGAAATAGTAAATGATGATAACCAAGACTTTGACGAAGTAGATAGCTTTGGTGTTAACGCTGATTGGCAAGTGAATGATCGTTTAAGCGTTAATGCAGACGTGTCATTATCACGCGCTAAAAGTAACTTTAGAAATGGTTTGTTATGGAGCTTAGTAGCTGAAGATGCCAACGCAGAGGCCCCTGTGTTTGATACGAACGTTGCGATTAACTATCAATTAAATGGCCTAAGTTTACCCGATGTTGGCTTTAATCAAGCCGCTGCATTTAGCGATATAAACCGCGTTATGGTTAGTAAATACGGTATTTACCCGGATCAAACCGAAGATGAAGTAACCGCATTTAGGCTCGACTTTAAATACGAATTAGAAAACGATATATTTAGCTCTGTTGAGTTTGGTGCACGCTATTCTGATAGAGAATATAGCCGTAAGCGTTCGGTATTTGAATACGGAAATGATGGCGCATTTTCATCAACACAGCCTCCAATGCGTTTAACAGACGAGATGACCTCAATTGTTGATTGGCAAGGTGAGTTTAGTTATTTTCCCTCTTATTTAGCCATTGATTTAGACAAAGCGCTAAACGCATGGTTTCCAGATGGTACACCACAACCAGTGCAAACATGGGGTAATGCAGACGGTGTTGATGACGCCCAAGGATATACTAGTAATTACTCCTGGACATTATTGCAAAGTGGTTCAGTGTTTGAAGATGTATTGGCCGCTTACGTGATGGTGAATATAAATACTGAAGTTGCTGGTTTAGCGTTGTTAGGTAACGTGGGTGTACGTCGAATTGAGACAGACCAGTCGGCAACCGTACTTGAAAACATAAATGGTGATGCCCGCTTGGGAGCACAAAATATTGTCGACGAAAACGGGATTATTAACGACCTTTATGCACCCAATGTACTAGGGACAAAGTACACCGATTATTTACCATCACTTAATTTAAACCTGCAATTGAATGACAATTCTCAATTGCGGTTTGCTGCCGCTAAAGTGATGTCGCGAGCACCAATAAACCGCCTTGCCGGTGATGCCAGTGCTAACGTAAGTGATGATGGGGTCATTAATGGTTCGAGCAATAACAACCCATTTTTAAAGCCATTTTATGCTGACCAATATGACTTATCTTACGAATATTATTTTGAAGAGAGTAACGGGTCTGTAGCCGCAGCCCTATTTTATAAAAACATAGACTCGTTTGTTGAAACCTTATCAATCGAAAACTTCGACTTTAAAGGCAATGGTTTTAACGTACCTGATTTTATTGAAGACCCAATAAGTGGTGAACAAGTTGCCACAACCAATGGGATTTACACCACCGCCGTTAACAATGGCAAGGGCGGTTATATTAGAGGGTTAGAGTTAGCTTATACCCATGTATTTACGTTTTTACCCGAGCCATTTAATGGGTTAGGGATCAACGGTAGTTACTCTTACACCGAGAGCGAAATCTCGTCTATTACCAGTTTAGGAGGCGATACCGTATCGCAATCTTTACCTGGGCTTTCAAATAATGTAGTTAACGCGACTTTGTTTTATTCAAATAACAACTTCGAAACACGTTTAAATGCACGTTATCGTGATGAATTTGTATCTGAGCAAGTCGCTATCAACGAACAAGTTGTTAATTTTGACTCTGAAACGGTGATAGATTTTCAAACGTCATACAAACTTACTGATTCCCTCACAATGCTTTTGCAAGTTAATAACCTGACAGACGAACCGACCCAAAGCTACTTTGGCACAAAGCAACGCACCGGTACGACTCAGTACTTTGGTCGTCAGCTTTATCTTGGTTTTACTTATAGTCATTAATTTAGCAAGTTGGAGCGTTTAAAAATGAAAAAAATTAAAAAATATAGTTACTTCTTAGTCGCCTTAAACTTAATGCTATTAGTTGGATGTGGCAGTGGTGATGATGTGAAATCGGGGCAAGTGTTACTCACTTGTAATGTACCTCAAGTACCAAACGAAACTGGCACACAGTGTGTCGATCCTGAGTCGATTGAATGCGCAGCGCCAACGGTTCCCGACGAAAAAAATGAAAGCTGTATTGTTGGCGCTGATCCAACGTTACCTGATCCTGTTGTATTTCCTGGCGATAATGAGGCAATTTTATTTTATAACCGCGTAACAGACGCTAACTATGAAGGTTACCGATTGCATTCGTGGAATAACGATGTGTGCGATGCTTTTGCACCGCCTTTTGATACGAGCGATTGGGAAAACGGCCATGTGCATGATGGGATAGATCCGAATTATGGTGCTTATTGGATTATAAAGCTCAAAGCCGATTACAACGAGTGCGCTAATTTTATTATTCATATAGGCACAGAAGGTGATGGTAAGGCATTTGGTGATGTTGATTTAACAATGCCATTAATGCAAGACGACGAAAAATTTCAGCGTATGAACTTTACTTTACATGGTGAGCCGTCTGTTTTTGAGTTTCCTATTTTAAATTTAGGTGAGCGTCCGGTTGCTATTGCAGGGGCTTCTGCACATTGGATAGATTTAAATACAGTATTATACAAACCGAGTAATGAACTGAGTCAAATCATTAAATTATATAGCTCTGCAAGCGCAGATTTAAAGGTTGATGAAGAGACTGGATTAAATGGTCAAAGCATTGAGTTGATACAAACCAACTTAACCGATGAGCAAGCACTAAAAGTACCGCACTTGAGTGATTGGACCGCTTATCAAGGTAACTGGGATGCAGAGGCCGCTAAGCAATTAATTAAACAACAACTGCTAGTGGCGGGTTTTGATGTTGATGGCAAACTTCTTGAAGCAAGTTACGTTCAAACAGCAAAAGCACTAGATGCGCTTTATACGCAAAATGAAAATGATGCTAACGAGGCGCTACTAGGCGTTAATTACAATAACAATGCAATTGATGTATCAGTATGGGCACCTACGGCCAATAATATGATACTTAATGTGTTTGATGCCGATAAAGCACAAGTGCATAGCAGTGCAATGCTATTTGATAGTAATACTGGCATTTGGTCTATCAGCTTAGATACTAAATACGATCGCCATTACTACCGTTTTGCGTTTGATGTATATCACCCAATCACTAAAGCGATTGAAAGTTTATGGAGTACAGACCCCTATTCACTCAATGTATCAAGCAATGGTTTGTATTCGCAGCTAATCAACCTAAATGACGATGACACCAAACCACAGGGCTGGGATGAACGCAGTATACCGACCGTTACCAATCCAGAAGATGCGATTATTTATGAAGGGCATGTACGTGACTTTAGTGTGCGCGATACCAGTGTTAGTGCACCAAATCGCGGTAAATACCTTGCATTTACAGAGCGCGAAAGCGTGCCAATGCAGCATCTTAAGCAGTTGGCTGATAAGGGTTTAACTCACTTTCATTTACTACCAGTGACAGACATTGGCACTATTGAAGAAAATGCCGCAGAGCGAGTTGAAATAACCGATACGTTAGGTAAGTTATGTGAACGTATAAATGATGAAGCAGACGCTTGTAAAACAGAAGACAAGAACAGCACTATTGTCCAGTTGCTGCAAAGTTATTTACCAGGCTCTGACGATGCCCAAGCACTTGCCAGTGCTATGCGTGACCTAGATGGTTTTAACTGGGGTTACGATCCGCATCATTTTATTGCCCCTGAAGGGTCTTATGCCTCAACGGCTGAGGGTATTGCTCGCGTAGTTGAAACGCGCGCTATGGTGCAGTCGTTACACGAAATTGGATTAAGAGTCGTGCTGGATGTTGTTTATAACCATACAACAGCATCAGGTATTTGGGATAAGTCGGTATTTGATAAATTAGTACCCGGCTATTATCACAGGTACAACGAAGTGAGTGGTGGCATTGAGCAATCAACATGTTGTGAAAACACCGCCACTGAGCATGTCATGATGGATAAGTTTGTCACTGATTCATTAGTGATTTTAGCCCGTGACTTTGGTTATGATAGTTTTCGCTTTGATGTGATGGGGCATATGCCTAAGTCATCTATTTTAGCAGCGCGTGAAGCGGTTCAAGCAATCGATGCAGATAACTATTTTTATGGCGAAGGTTGGGACTTTGGTGAAGTAGCTAATAACCGTTTATTTACGCAAGCAAAACAAGCCGATATGGCGGGTTCAGAGGTGGGTACCTTTAACGACCGTATCCGCGAGGCTATTCGAGGTGGAGCATTGTTTAGCAATAACCCAACCGATGGCAATTTAGCTGAGCAAGATACATTGCGTTTATCGCTTGCTGGGAATTTACAAAATTATATTCTAAAAGACTTTAAAGGTAATTCAGCCAAGGGCAATAGCTTTACGTGGAATACTCAGCCAACAGCATATGCACTTGACCCTGCCGATAGCATTAACTACGTCTCTAAACATGACAACGAAACGCTATGGGATCAATTACAATATAAACATGCTGCTAGTATGAATATTGAAGAGCGTGTACGTGCTCACAATATGGCGCTCGCTATGCCGCTTGTAAGCCAAGGCATACCATTTATGCAACTGGGCGCTGATTTACTGCGTTCAAAGTCAATGGATCGTGATAGTTACAATGCCGGAGATTGGTTTAATGCAGTTGATTTAACTAAGCAAAATAATAATTGGAATATTGGCTTACCTAATGCTGAGAAAAACCAAGAGAAATGGTCTGAAATAATGCCTATTTCGGGTAACCCTCAAGCTGCTGCACAACCGCAAAATATTGCTTATGCTGGTGGTGTTTTTCAAGAGTTTTTAGCTATTCGCAGTGCTAGCCCATTATTTAGATTAACCACAGAGCAAGATGTAATAGAACGTGTTGGTTTTCATAATGTGGGCAAAAACCAGCAACATGGCTTAATTGTTATGAGTATTGATGATGGCGAAGGATTAACCGACATTGATGCAAACAACGATGCGCTCGTTGTGGTTATTAATAGCACCGAGCAGTTGCTTACTCATAGCATACCAACGGCGAATGGCTTTGAGTTACACAGTATACTTAAAGATAGTGTTGATCCAATGATGGCTGCAGCTTCTTTTACTCAAGGAGATGGTGAAGGTAGCTTTAACGTACCAGCATACACAATGGCGGTATTTGTTAAGCCGCAAGACGATGGCCAAGGTGTAGGGTTAAGTGCTAATGCAACGGTAGGCGCCCCCGATGTAGTACCTTTTGCAAGTACTGCCGTTTATGTGCGCGGCTCGTTAAATGATTGGGGTACTCGTGATGTACTTGAATATGTTGGTAATGGAGAGTACCGCTTAGCTGTTACGCTTAGTGCGGGTGACTATGAATTTAAAATAGCCTCAGAAGATTGGTCTACTGTCGATTTTGGTGCGCTATCAGATGCCGATAAAGAAGTAATTGAAAGTCAAAGTGAGCCCCTAACAGCTAGTGGGTCTAACATGACTTTTACTGCCGCTATTGATGCCACTTATGTGTTTGTATTTGATGCTAGCGATAAGGAGAGCCCAACACTTAAAATTTATAACGAAGAGCCATTTGTTGGTAATGCCATTTTTGTGCGAGGTACATTAAATAATTGGGGAGTCACAGACGAACTGATTTACAAAGGAAAGGGTATTTATACTTTTACTAATACTCTCGCTGCAGGGAGTTACGAATTTAAAGTTGCCTCTGAAGACTGGAGTTCGGTTGATTATGGCTCTGCTGATAGCGATATTAGTGCAACTATAGGCAAAGCTAAACTATTAGCACTTGGTGGCGCAAATATGACTATAGATATTGCTAATGATGGCGAATATCAATTTGTATTGGATGCGAGCGATTTAAGCGCCGTTACATTAATCATTTTAAATGCGGAAATGTTTGCTGATACGCAAGTATTTATTCGAGGCAATTTAAATGAATGGAGTACGGATAACCCACTTATTTATCAGGGTAATGCTACTTATACAACGTCATTAGCTTTAGAAGCGGGTGATTATGAGTTTAAAGTGGCTTCTGAGGATTGGAGTACCGTTGATTACGGTGGTGTAGGTGAATCCCCAATTGTAAATATAGGTGAACTGACTTTACTGGAAGCGGTGGGTACTAATATAGCTTTGAGCGTTGCTGAGCAGGGTAATTATACATTTAGCGTTATTGGCCCTGATAGAAATAATATAAAGGTAATAATTAATCAACAATAGCATTTAGAGGCCGAGCATTACTATATGCTCGGCTTCTATGTTTTAAATTAGAACTGATAGCTAACCGACATCATGGCAGTTGAGATACTCGACGTATCTATAATTGGCGAGTCTTCAATATCAGAGTCTAGTTGTGTGTAGTTAATCATAGCACTCACATTCCATTTTTTATTAAGCTGGTAGCTGAGTAGCATACCGGCATTATAATTCACTGTAGAGCCTAATTCGTATGCATCAAAAGTGTTTGATTCGCCCTTTGTAACACCGTAATAATAATTTGATACTTTGCTACTGCTTAGCTCAACTCCAAATGAAGGTATTAACATAATTTGTTTAGAAAGTTTGAATGGGTAGCTATAGCGAGCTTTTAATTTTGCGCCATCGCCATGGCCCAATATATCGTGTGACGCACTGGCACTTAAACTACCATACCCTGTGGTATAACTTACTTTAGAACCTGCATAGAGAGATATTTTGCGATCGTCGAGTGCTTTAATCTCGGCGAGATCAGAATCAGACGAATCAAAAAATTGACCGGGTTCCAGTATTACTGACCAATTAAACCCCTTATTTTCAACTAATTTGTAATCGAGTGCAAAGCCTCTAAAGGTTAATTTTTCACCTTCATAGTTGATCATAGGTAAGAGCAATGTTCTATTATCTGTGCCCGCATAGGGAGATTCAGTTGAAATAAGCCCAGCACCAACCGACCACGGAGATTTATCTTGCGCTTGAGCCATTAGGCTTGATAAGGCTAATGTGCTAAGTAACAGTTGCAAACTCTTTTTCACATAAATATTCATGATTACCTTCGCTATTAATGTAGTTATAAGATTTGTTATTGGTTTGACGCAGTGAGTGTAACGGTTATAAGTATTTTGAGTTGTAAGTTAGTGTGTGAAATTTTAAATATATGTAAGCAGCTGAAGTAAAGTGTTTAGTGGTTTTTTGGATTGCAATTTTTTATATGTATTACGAAATATAAGTAACATATTTTTAGAATAACTTTATATTTTTATATTTGATGAAATTGCATTCAATTTTGTAATGGAGTACTTTGAATTTTTATGGTGATTAGAAATAATATGATTATGGCTGAAATTATTTTAAAAAGTGCATCATTCGATTTCAAAGTAAAACAATACTGGATGGTTACTGCATCACTCATTAGTTTTTTAGCATTGGTTACTATTCCACTCATCCCTTTGATTTTATTTATAGTGTGGTTGGCGGCTGGGCGAATATTAGCTGCGATGTCTGCTGAACTATTACCACAAAAGCTAGTAGTTAAACGTGGGGTATTATTTAAAGAGGAAAAGTCGATACCGCTTGAAAAAATAACTGATGTTGGGTTGAGCCAAGGCCCGTTAATGCGGCTCTTTGGGTTATATCGTTTAAGTTTTGAAACGGCAGGGCAATCAGGACACGGCGCTTTAGTATCTTTGCTCGGTGTAGTTAATGCGAGTGAGTTTAGAGAGGCGATACTTGAACAAAAAGATGTATTGGCTAATCAAGGTAAAACGTCGCAGCAGTCGACAGAGCAAAGTGAGAAAGAGCTACTAAGAGCGCTGACTTATAGTGTAAAAAATATAGAACAAATGCTACTTGTTTTACTTGATGAAAAACAACAAAAGTAATTTATCTTTAAGTATAGGTAGAGCGCTTACAAGGATATTTTTATGAATATGGATATAAAAAATATATTTAATAATTATCCTGAGATAGCAAAAAGTAAGCTTATAAAATTACGAGAGTTAATTTATACCGTAGCACAAGAGCAAAACTTAGGAGCTGTTGAAGAGTCTTTAAAGTGGGGAGAGCCAAGTTATAACGTAATAAATGGCAGCCCCATTCGCATAGGCTTTAAGGGCTCATCGTGTTATTTGTTTTTTCATTGCCAATCAAAGCTAGTCAGCACATTTAGAGAGTTGTATTCCCACAGTCTCACTTTTGAAGGTAACCGGGCAATTGTATTAAATAGTGAAAAGCCATTACCAGAACACCCAGTTAAAGAGTGTATTAAATTAGCACTGACTTATCACAAAGTTAAACGCCTACCTTTGTTAGGCGCATAATTATAAGTACTTAGTTGATGCTTAAAATACGCTACAAATTTGATTTGCATCACAGGTAATAACGCTAACGTTTTCATAACCAACACGCGTTAACGCTTCTGCTCCCAATGTTGCGCGAGCACCACTTGCACAGTGTAAGTATATTGGCCGTGCAGCATCTTTTTCTATTTCCATTAATTTCATTTCGAGTAACCCACGCGGAATGTTTATTGCTCCTATAGCGGCTTTTGTAGCGTGCTCTGCGGGTTCTCGCACATCAATAAGTAGGCCTTTATTTTGTTCGAGCTCTATTTTTGCTTGCGCTGCGTCAATACGCCGCTGGTTAGGTGTGATAACTTTTAGTAAGTCAGGAATTGAAGTAAGCATTAGTCTGTGAATCCTCTTTTGCGTAAAAAAGACATTAATGGGCACCACTTTGTGAAAGCTGACTGCACTAAGTTAATACCTATGAATAATGTTAGAAACTGGAAATTACTATGTACAAAATAGCTTAAAAGTACTGATATTGTTACTGCACTACCGCCGATTAAAAGTATCGCATCGCTTATTTTCATTATAATCTCAATTTTATATTAGTAATACCTAATGTTAATTTATATTAGAGTTATCTAATGTAAAAGTCTATACTTAAAAGCATATTTATAAATGATGTGATTAAATGAATATTGAACAACTCGCTGTGAATGCAGAACAAGCCGAACAGTTTTTAAAATTAATGGCTAATAAAAATCGTTTAATGATTTTATGCAGTTTGCTACAAGGTGAGCAAAGTGTTGGTGAATTAAATAAAAATGTGCCCTTGGCTCAATCTGCACTATCTCAACATTTAGCCAGTTTACGCAAGGCGGATATGGTTATGACCCGCCGAGATGGACACACTATTTATTACTCATTGACCGACCCAAAAGTTGAGTCGATCATTACTTTGCTATATGAGTGGTTTTGCCAAGCAGAAAACACTAAATAAAAGTAGCTATTTCATCAATAGATTTTTTATCCAGTGCATGAGCAGGTATTGTTGCATCATCACTTGGGTAACCTGCAATAAGTAGCATGTATGGGCGTTCGTTATCCCTATCGCGGCCACATATGTCGGTTAAAAAACTCATTGGCTTTGGAGTATGAGTAAGGGTTGCCAAACCACTGCGATGCAAAGCCTGAATTAAAAAGCCGGTAGCTAGACCAACCGATTCGTGTACGTAGTAATTAGTATTTTTATCATCGGTGCTTACGCCCCCCTTTTTTTGACTAAATACAGCTATAAGCCAAGGTGCATGCTCTAAATAAGGCTTATTGGCGTCGGTACCTAACGGTTTTAGCGCATCTAACCACTCTTCACCTGCTCTGCCTTCGTAAAAAGAACGCTCTAGTTTTTCGGCGGCATCCCTTATTTGTTTTTTTACATCACTGCTGTTTATAGCCACAAAATGCCAAGGCTGATGATTCGCTCCACTTGGTGCTGTGCCCGCTGCTTTTATACATGCTTCAATAATATTTTTTGGTACTGGGCGATCGCTAAAGCTGCGAATGCTATGGCGGCGTTGGCTAGTGGTTAAAAACTCGTTAGCGCGATTTAGCATTTCGTCGTGTGGGTATTCTATAAAGTCGTTTAATGGCTGGCTTTGGTGATCTTGCATGGCTTTTCGCTTCTTATATAAAGTATATGTGGTTTTTATACCGAGTGAATACAGTACAGGCAAGTGTTATGAGTTTAAATTATGTTTATTTGTTGTTACAAATTTGACCAGCAAGTAGCTTATGTTCCTATTTTTCTTGTGGTATAAAACATTATAAAAATAATTACTTATATTCAAGGAAGTAAAAATGCTATCAATAACAGGGTTATCAAAAACCTACGATAACGGCGTACATGCACTACAAGGTGTTGATTTAAATATCCCTAAAGGGATGTTTGGTTTACTGGGTCCTAATGGTGCGGGTAAATCTTCATTAATGCGAACGATCGCTACACTGCAATCAGCCGATAGTGGCAGCGTTGTATTTGATGGTATTGATGTGTTAACACACCCTAAAAGCTTGCGTGAGCGTTTAGGTTATTTACCGCAAGATTTTGGTGTTTATCAGCGTGTTAGTGCTTATGATTTACTTGATCATATGGCTATTTTAAAAGGTTTAAGTAATAAGGCTGAACGTAAAGAGGCCGTTGAAGGGTTGTTAGCGCAAACTAATTTATATGATCATCGAAAAAATGCGGTGAGTGGTTTCTCGGGCGGTATGCGCCAACGTTTTGGTATTGCACAAGCTTTATTAGGCGACCCTGATTTACTCATTGTAGATGAGCCAACAGCAGGTCTAGATCCTGAAGAGCGCAATCGCTTTCATAACTTATTGGTCGGTTTAGGCGAAAGTAAAGTGGTGATTTTATCAACGCATATAGTTGAAGATGTGTCTGAGCTTTGCCCAAATATGGCCGTGTTAGCAAGTGGCCAAATTTTACTTGAAGGCAACCCAATTGAGTTGACTGACACGCTGCAGGGAAAAATTTGGCACAAAGCAATGAGTCAAGCCGAGGCTTTGGAACTCGAACAATCATTACCGGTAATAGCGAAGCGTTTGTTTGCAGGCAAAACATTACTCAGTGTGTTTGCTGACGATGCGCCAGAAGGGTTTGAGTCTAAGCCTGCTGATTTAGAAGACGTCTATTTTTCAACATTGCACCAACACCGCAATAAAGCAGCATAAGGATACTGATTATGTTGTTTAAAATGATGCAATTTGAGCTGCGCTATTTTATGCGTCAGCCCTCTTTCTATATCACGTCACTTATTTTGTTTTTTCTTACTTTTATGGCATCGGTTTCTGACTCGGTGCAAATAGGGGGAAGCAGCAATGTAAATATAAATTCTCCTTACGCAATTTTGCAAGTTATTGCGATTATGTCGGTGTTTGCTATTTTTTTAGTGGTCAACTTTGTTGGAAGCTCAGCTATTCGTGATGACGTGAGTAAACTCAATGAATTAGTTTTGAGCAAGCCACTGAACATAGTTCAGTATAAAGCTGGGAGATTCATCGGGGCTTATTTAGTCACGCTATTAGTGTTTTCAAGCACTATGTTGGGTGTGTGGGTTGGCAGTGGTTTTGGTAGCTTAATGGGTTGGTTAGACAGTGAAATGATAGGTGAAAACCAACTAAGTTATTATTTAGTGCCTTTCTTTTATATTGCAGCTCCTTCTTTGTTTGTTGTCTCATCGCTCATTAATGCTGTGGCAATGCGCTTTCGTAGCATGGTAACGCTCTATCTAGTTGCTGTTGCCCTACTTATTAGCTATTTGGTTGGATCTAATATTTTCTCTGATATCCAATATCGTGAAATCTCAGCTTACCTGGATATGTTTGGTATGTCGGCAATGAGAATGCAGATGGAATACTGGACAATAGCAGAGCGTAATGTAATGGAAATTACGTTAACTGATCAGTTATTACATAATAGGTTAATTTGGGTCGGTGTTGCCTTACTAGCATTGGCAATTGCAGCACTCAATACATCTCATCATTTGGCTCAAAAGCAAAAAGTGAAAGGCAAGGCGAGTAAAAATAATAATACTAATTTTGCAGCTGCACTTAAGTTTAATATAACGGCAAAAGCGACGGGAAATAATGCGTGGTCGCAATTTTTAACGCGTACTGTTTTTGAAGTCAAACAAGTTATAAAAAGCTATTCGTTTGGTATTTTACTTATTTTATCTTTAGCGACATTAATTCCAGCGTTGGTAGGCTCAATGGGTCCATACGGAACTGATGTTTGGCCAGTCACATTTAGAATGGTTGAGCTTATTCAAGGTAGCTTTGGCATATTGATGATGATAGTACTTGTTTACTATTGTGGTGAACTTGTATGGCATGATCGTGAATCTAGAATGGCCGACATTATCGATGCGTACCCTGTTGCGAATTGGGTGTTCTGGGGCTCTAAATATGTAGCGCTGAGTGCTGTTTTATTATTGTTATGCGCATTTGGCTCCGTGGTGACATTGTTTTATCAAATGATGATGGGCATGGCGAACTTTGATATTGCACAATATGTAATTAGACTCGGTTATTTATTTGTACTCGGGCTTATCTTTCAAGGTGGTTTTGCCTTTTTACTACAAGTAATTAGCCCAAATAAATACGTAGGTATGGGATTATATGTGCTGTATTTTATCGCTACTTTGGTGATGAGTAACTATGGTTTTGAGCATAATATGTTTGTAATAGGTCGGACACCAGAGGCGCCTTATTCAGATATTAATGGTTATGGCCACTTTTTAACTGCGGTGCATTGGTATAATTTATACTGGCTAGGTTTTAGTATGATCATTGCTGCACTTAGCTATGCGCTTTGGCCTCGTGGAGCTGGGCAAAATTTAAAAGCACGCGTTCAGTTGTTAGGCTATCAGCTAGGCAATTCAGGTAAAGCGGTTATTGTATGTGGTGCCCTTATTTTTGGTGGTGTAGGAAGTTTTATTTACTACAACACAACGGTTCTCAATCAATTTATAACCAGTGAACAGTATGAAGACTTACTAGAGCAGTATGAGCGTGAGTTCGGTCAGTTTGTAGATGCGGCTTTACCTATTCCAACGGATGTTGTTGTTACTGCTGATATCTACCCTCAAGAACGTCGTATTACAGCTACCGTGATAATGCAGATAGAGAATAAATCGCAACAACCGATTACGCGAGTATTAGTAAATAAGCCTGATAATACTCATAAATGGAGTGTTGAGGTGGATGGCGCGCAACTTGGGGAGTTAAACGAGCAGTATCGTCATGCTTGGTTAGATTTTACTAAACCCATGCAACCAAACGAAAGCCGCGAAATTACAATGAGCGTAGAGCGTTATACCGAAGGGTTTGAAGATAGAGGAAGCGATGAGCGACTTGTGTATAACGGTACTTTTATTGACAACACGGCACTGTTCCCGAGTTTTGGTTATTCCTTTGGTAAGCAAATACAAGATAAAAGTGAGCGTCGTCAAAGGGGTTTGCCAGAGTTAAAACGCGGCAATAAAATTGAAGAAACGCAGTATCATAATCAACCTTTGTTTGCAGATAACTATGTAAGTTTTGCTGCCACAATTTCCACTGATGAGTCGCAAATTGCGATGGTTCCAGGTTACTTGCAATCACAAAGTACTAAAAATGGCCGAACCACGTTTGTATACGAAATGGATGCACCTATGTTGCACTTTTACACTTTACTCTCAATGGAGCTTGAGGTGAAAAAAGAGCAGCATCATGGCGTAAACATTGAAGTGTACCATCATAAAGATCATGCTTGGAATGTAGATGCAATGATTCAGTCGACTAAAGATTCTTTAGATTACTTCTCTAAAGAGTTTGGTCCTTATCAGCATAAGCAAATGCGTATTATTGAGTTTCCTCGCTATCGTAGTTTTGCGCAAAGTTTTGCTAATACAGTACCGTATTCTGAAAATATGGGGTTTATTACAGATACACGTGACCCAGATAATATTAATTTTCCTTACTATGTAACATCGCATGAATTGGCGCACCAGTGGTGGGCGCACCAAGTGATTGGCGCGAATGTCGAAGGCTCTAATATTTTATCTGAAATGCTATCGCAATATGCAGCTATCATGGTGATGAAAGAAAAGTATGGTGAAAACAACCTTCGTAAATTCTTAAAGTATGAACTTGATCGTTACTTATTAGGACGCACGACAGAGCTTTATGAGGAACGTACACTTGCACGCGCCGCAGGGCAGCAGTATATCCACTATAACAAAGGTGCCGTGGTAATGATGGCCATACATGATTTGTTAGGTGAGCAGCGCGTAAATGCCGCTTTGCGAGCGTTTTTGCGAGATTACCAATATGCGCAAGAGTTTTACCCAACCACGTTAGACTTTATTGCCTATCTAAAGCGAGGAGCGAGTGAGCAAGAACAAGCATTCATTGAAGATCAATTTAATGCCATTACGTTGTATGATTTAAAAATCAGTGATGTTGATGTGCAAGAGGCTGAATCTGCTGATGGGGAACATATCATTACATTGACTATTGCTGCAGCGAAAAAACATGCCGATGGCGAAGGTAGTGAAGAAGATGTACCGCTAGCGCAAATGATAGATGTTGCTTTATTTAGCGCAGATCCGAATGAGATACATAGTGAAAGTGCTGTGATCTATATGCAAAAGCACGAGATAAAAACGGGTGTAAATACCATTATACTAAAGGTAACTGAATTACCTAAATTTGCAGGTGTGGATCCTTTTATTAAGTTAATTGACAAGAAAAGTGGCGATAATATTAAAGCACTGTAGCTTTTAAGTGCAGTATAAAAAATGCCAGTTGTTTTACTGACTGGCATTTTTATAGCTATTGAAAGAGATTATTGATAGCTAACAGTAAAGTTATTTTTACTATATCTAAACTCATTTAGTAAGTAGCCCTCATCCTAAACTTTGTAGAAAATTGTATAAATTTTTGTATCAATCGCTACATTTTCCCCACACCTTCTTACTAACTTAACTTTAGTTTTTTTGTACACTGCTGTCATTAAGAGTAAACAACAAGGGATAAGAATGAAGCAGCTAATGATAAGCGTTTTAATACTAAGTCTAACCGCTTGCTCTGCGGTGACAATTCAGCCACAGCAAGCAGCCAAAATAACAAGCAAAGCGAGTTATGAAGATAGTCGACCGTTCTTTTTATGGGGATTGGTTGGAGAAGAGCGCGTTGATGTGAAAAAAGTATGTGTAGATAAATCAGTGACTCAAATGCAGTCACAACAAACGTTTAGTGATGGAGCACTTAGTTTAATTACACTTGGTATATATGCACCTCACACTATTAAAGTATGGTGCGAAGATGAAATAGTAGGAGAGGCATTATGAGTATTAAGTTACTTATAACAAGTTGTATGCTGATTATATTAACGGGATGTACGAACATTTACTTTGATAATGGTGTACAAGACAACGTGAGCAATAAAACTCAAGAGAGTTCACAATGGCATCATAATTTTGCTCTTGCATTATATGAAGGATCTAAACCGTTAGATTTAAGTACTCATTGCCCACAAGGTGAATGGCAAAGTGTCCATACGTATAAATCGTTTACTAATGGTTTGGCTGAGGTGGCTGTTAATCAAATTGCTCCGGCTTGGTACCCTAAAACAGTTGAAGTGAGTTGTACTAAGGTGCCATTCAAGTAATATTATAAACGAGAAAAGGGCCAAAAGGCCCTTCGTGTTGCAGCAAGTAACACATTCTTTTTTATAAGTTAAAGTCTACAGAGTAAGCTACGTAGGCTTTAATATCTGAATCATCTATATCTGTATCAGACAAACCAAAAGTAAAACCGTCTTTTGAAATAGATATACCGTAATCTAAGATATTGTCGTCACCAATAAAATCACCAGAGTAATGACCTAAATGTAGTGCCATTTCAGTACCGTTACTACCGACAGCAAAGCCATAATCAGCAGTTAGGTAAAGTGAGTCGCCAAAGTCTGTACCGTCACCACTTGCAGCTGATGTTGCAAGTACAGAAGCGCCAAACGTGAAGCCTTCAACACTAATACTACCGTAAATTTCAGAGAAATCTGCGTCAGCTTCAGAAGCTGCGTCTGGGTAAGCGTAATAAATATAACCAACATCGTAACTAACACTTTCGTTAATGTCGCCACCGAAGCCTGCGTATAAGTCAAGCTCGTAGGTCATTTCGTCAGCCCAAGATGCATTTGAAGCCCAAGTACCGGCATAAAAACCAGACTCATTAGCGTAGTCAATACCACCGGATATTGCCGCATCACCACCCGTTTGCTCTTGGCCGCGCCATAAGTAATTTGATGTTGCTGCCGCATTTGCTGTTACTTCAGCTTGAACTGATGTTGAGATTACCGATGTTGCAGCCATTAATGCGATGGTGCTAATCGCAATTGTTTTTTTTAGTTTGAGCATGTCCATTTCCCGTTATATGATTTTTGCATGCCAAGGTTTTATTATGTATTGCTTTAACCTTTTAACTGGATGCATTTTTATTGTTTAACTGGGGAGATGGTGCACTGTGTGTGCCAGCTTGGTTTTATTTATTTTAAAATGTATTTTTATATTTTAAAAATAATGACTTACAAAGGAGTAGTGTTTTTTTATTGAGGTAATTTTAATAAGTGTTCGCACGCTGCTGGTGCATAAATTAACCTAACCGCACCATTAAAGTACAGCTAGGTTAGATTTATTTAGCCGAAAATAGTACGCATTAGACTAATTGTTTCGTTAACGCCTCGACCTTTTTGTACTTCATTAATGATCGAGTCACGTTTGCTACGAATATGCTCAGGAATATCGTCAGCAGCAAGAGCACGGTCTACTAAAATTTCTGCAGACTCTTTGCCTCTACGTTGAGTTTTACCTGTCGTTGTTGTACTACGCTTAGGCTTGCTAAGTAACTTGATGTAGTTTGAACTGTCAGGTGTTTTAGTGTCTGCATAATAAAAGAAACATGGGATCAGTGCTTTAATAGCAACTAACTGTTCCTCTAGTTCGTTACTTGCATTAGCCATTTTATACCACGACATAGCTTGAATACCTTTAACGATATCTTGCCAGTAACGCTCAAAATCACTATTTTTAAGTTTTGGAACTCCAAGAGCGCCACATAATGCATCTAATCGATTATTTGTAATCGGAGTAAATAAATCAGGGCGGCGCATTGCTAGCAAGCGAGTTGCAGGGGCTAGCGTTGGTTTTTCATTGTTGTCGGTAAACACTTTTGAGTAAGCAGCAACAAATTGCTGGTATTCATATTGAGTGATATCACCTTCAAGTGGGATGTTTGCTAGAGCTGCATCAAAATCACCTGGTAAATCGCTAAGCATTTGATGAAAGCTTTTTGCACTCTTAGTTGAGGCAAACCATTCAACATCAAAGTTGTATGTGCTTGGATCAAGTGACGCCATATGTTTGCCGCTAAACGCAAGTAAATCTTCAGGAATCATATCTTTAAGAGATTGTTCACGAATGCTTTTAATGTAGTCTACTAAGCGAAGCTGTTCATCAAGAGCAATAACGTCTTTGTGTTGTTCTACAAATACACTTACAACAGGCCACGGAGCAATACGTAAAGTTTTAACCTGTAAAAAGCTGATAGCTGAAATAAGCTGATCGTGTAGCTTCTTAAGTATAGGTAATTGTTGCGGCTCTAGTAAATCGTAGTTC
Source organism: Pseudoalteromonas sp. S3431 (assembly GCF_000690035.1). NCBI lineage: Bacteria > Pseudomonadati > Pseudomonadota > Gammaproteobacteria > Alteromonadales > Pseudoalteromonadaceae > Pseudoalteromonas > Pseudoalteromonas sp. S3431. Next base: position 12,181 of record NZ_JJNY01000016.1, on the reverse strand, counting down.
ATACGATCTCTACTTGCATTTAATAGTTCGTAACACCAAGGTAAAAAATCATCAGGGTGGTTTTCTACTTTCACGGCCATAAGGTTAAGGCTTAACTCTGAAGATTGCTTCAGAATGTTCTGATAGATTTGATTTTCTTGTTCGCCTAGCGTCATTTTTGACGGTGAAATTAGCAGTTTTTTCATGCCTTGTAGAATCTCCGGATTAGATATATATTTTTTTGCTGGTCTATTTTAGCGCAATTACATCAATAACAACAGCGCTGTCCTCAATGCTTAATAGTGACAGGGGATAAATATCTATACTTTTCAATGTATCAAGATTAAATTATAGGTAAATATTAGTTATTTTGATTTGAGGTTTTTGTGAGATATTGTCATTAAATTTACAATGTTTAATTTCAAGAGCATTAAATTGAATTATTTAGTTAATGCTTTTTTATAGCATTAACCATTTCATTAGTACTCTACTATATGTTTTTTATGCTGAAATTTTCAGCACGGATTCATATCATGCCAAATAAGTTAAACTAAATAGCATTTTTACAACTTCAGCAATGATTTTAAAGCTAACACTCGCTATGATAAGAACATTATTTGCACGTTTGAAAGGACGATCATGAAAACCTTACTTAAAATTGTAGGTGTAATACTTTTATTATGTATAGCACTAATTGTTGCCGCACCGTTTTTAATTCCTACTGATACTATTTTTAATAAAGTGTCGCAGCAGGTAGAACAAACAACTGGGCGCACTCTTACTATTAAAGGTGATAAAACACTTAGCGTATTCCCTGCATTAAAGTTAGAACTTAACGACGTGCATTTTGCAAATATGGGATCAGGTTCGCGCGCCGACATGGCGAGTATGAAACAGCTTGCTGTACATATACCTTGGTTTTCATTATTTGGTGGTGAGTTTAAATTAGATAAGTTTGTTATAAACGAACCCAATATCCTATTAGAAACCGACAAAAATGGTAAAGCTAATTGGCAGTTGTTTGATGCAGTTGCAGAGCAACCTAAAGAGCAAAGCCAATCAGGTGAAGCAATAAAGCTTCCAGATAACTTTGATATTGAGCTAGGTGAGGTTGCTATTTATGGCGGTACATTTACTTATCTAGATGGTCAAACAGGTACTAAGCAACAAATTAGTGATTTAGAACTCGCTATTTTACTTCCATCACTTCGTAAAACATTAGAAGTAAAAGGGGGTATTACTTATATGCAGGAGCGTTTTGAGCTTGATATAAAATTAGATACTCCAGCTAAAGCAATTGAAGGTGCTACTTTTAATGTTAAACAAACCTTAGATTCTCGTTTAGTTGATTTAACGTTCGAAGGGAGCATCGCTAAGCAAGGCCAAGATATTAAAGGTCAGTTAGCACTAAGCGGTGAGTCTGTTAAAAGTATTGCGAAATGGCAAGGTGTAGAGTTAGACGCTAAAGACAATGCTTTTAATGCATTTAGTGTAAACGGTAAAATGCACCTAGCAGGTGAGAAATTTAATTTAGAAGATTTAGCTGCGACGTTAGACGCATTGGAAATAAAAGGTAAGAGCGAGCTTAACCTAGGTAAGCGTTTAGCTGTAAATGCTGATATTGATTTAGGTATGCTTGATTTAAACCCGTACCTACCTGAAGCAGTAGCAAAACAGGAAGAGCCAGTAGAGCAAGAAGATAAGCCTGCAGAGCCAATAGTATGGGATGACACTAAAATTGATTTAAGTGCATTAAATTCACTAGATGCGAATGTAGTAATTCGTTCAAGTGGATTAAAAGCTAATGATATTAAGTTGGGCGCAAATCAATTTACTGTTGCTTTAAAAAATAGCGTTGCAAAACTAAGCCTAGATAGCTTTTCTGCTTATGAAGGGTCAGGTAAAGGCGTTATCAATGTAAACGCACAGCAAGTGCCTTATAAAATATCAACTAACTTTGACTTAGCTGGTATAGATGCACAGCCTTTATTAGCGGATGCGGCAGGTTTTGACAAGCTAATGGGTAAGGGGTCTTTAAATTGGAACCTAAGCACAACTGGCCAAAGTCAAAAGTCGTTTATTGGTGCGCTTAACGGAAAACTTGGGTTTGAGTTTGCTGATGGCGCTGTAAAAGGCGCGAATATAGCTGAAATGGTACGTAAAGGTAAGGAGCTTATTTCAGGAAACTTTGGTGCAGCATCTGAAGGGTTAGATACTGGGTTTGAAGAATCAGAGCAAACAGATTTCTCTGCACTAACGGGAAGCTTCAACTTTACTAATGGTGTTGGCAAAAATACCGACCTATCACTTATCAGCCCACTTATTAGAATATCAGGTGAAGGCGATGTTGATTTACCCCAAACAACGGTTAACTACCGTTTAGTTACAGGCATAGTTGGATCGACTGAAGGACAGGGAACGACTGATGACAGTACAGGCTTTAAAATACCACTGCGCATAAAAGGCCCTTTCCACGATGTAGGTATAAAGCTTGACGTTGGCAGTGCGCTCAAAGATGAAGCTAAACAAAAGGTCGATGAGGCAAAAGAAAAGGCAAAAGAAAAAGCAAAAGATAAGATTAAAGATAAATTAAAAGGTTTCTTTGGTTAATTTATTGCGCTCTAAACAAACAAGGCACATTACAGGTGCCTTGTTTGTTTTGTAACCACCTGTAAAATAGCTACATAGCCGGAATTGCTCAGCTTTAATTTCCCATCACTCCAAATTAATTAAAAAATAACCTATCGCTACCCCCTCAATGCTGGTACAATTGCCCGCCCTTAAGAGACAACTCGTTTGTTTTTGAGTGGGATTTAATCGAAATGTCTTGATTTTAAACAAATTTAAGACACGTTGTAATTACTACACCGGAGGTCATTAACATGATCCAAATGCAAACTCAGCTGGAAGTTGCTGATAACAGCGGCGCTCGCAAAGTGCAGTGTATAAAAGTCCTTGGTGGTTCACACCGTCGCTACGCAGCGATTGGCGACATCATTAAAGTTTCTGTTAAAGAAGCTATTCCTCGCGGTAAAGTGAAGAAAGGTGATGTTAAAAACGCGGTAGTTGTGCGTACCAGAAAAGGTGTTCGCCGTCCAGATGGTTCTCTGATCCGTTTTGACAGCAACGCTGCTGTTATCTTAAATGATAACTTACAGCCAATTGGTACACGTATTTTCGGCCCTGTGACTCGCGAACTTCGTAATGATAAGTTCATGAAAATCGTTTCACTAGCCCCAGAAGTACTGTAAGGAGCCAATCATGGCAGCAAAAATACGTCGTGATGACGAAGTAATCGTACTAGCAGGTAAAGACAAAGGTAAGCGCGGAAAAGTGCTTTCAGTTGTTACTGAATCTGGTCGAATCTTTGTCGAAGGCATAAACTTGATCAAGAAACACCAAAAGCCGGTTCCACAATTGAACCAAGCTGGCGGTATTGTTGAGAAAGAAGCATCTATGGATGCATCAAACGTTGCGATCTTCAACTCGGAAACGAGTAAAGCTGATCGTGTAGGTTTCAAGATTGAAGATGGTAAGAAATTACGTATCTTTAAATCTACTGGTAAAACTATCTAATAGTTGGAGTAGAATGATGGCGAAACTGCATGAAGTATATAAAGACAAAGTAGTAGCTGAACTTCAAGAGAAGTTTGGTTTCAGCTCTGTCATGCAAGTCCCTCAGATCGAAAAGATCACATTGAATATGGGCGTGGGCGAAGCCCTAGCTGACAAGAAGATTTTAGATCACGCAGTAGCTGATCTTGCAGCAATCTCTGGTCAGAAACCTCTAATCACTAAAGCACGCAAATCTGTTGCTGGCTTCAAAGTGCGTGAAGGTTACCCAATTGGTTGTAAAGTAACCCTACGCGGCGAGCGTATGTGGGACTTTTTTGAGCGTTTGGTATCAATCGCTATCCCACGTATTCGTGACTTCCGTGGCGTAAGTGCTAAGTCTTTTGATGGACGTGGTAACTACAGCATGGGCGTACGTGAACAAATCATCTTCCCAGAAATCGATTACGATAAAGTAGACCGTGTACGCGGTATGGATATTACTATCACTACTTCTGCGAAATCTGATGAGGAAGGCCGTGCGTTGTTAGAAGCGTTTAACTTCCCATTTAAGAAATAAGGGTAGGGTTATGGCAAAGAATTCTATGAAAGCGCGCGAAGCTAAGCGCACAAAACTAGTTGCTCAATTCGCTGAAAAGCGTACAGCACTAAAAGCTATCATCACAGATGTTAACACATCTGAAGATGATCGTTGGGACGCGGTTCTTAAGCTACAAGCTTTACCTCGTGATTCTAGCCCTGTACGTCAACGTAATCGTTGTAACATTACGGGCCGCCCACATGGTTACCTTCGCAAATTCGGCATGAGCCGTATTAAAGTTCGCGAAGCAGCTATGCGCGGTGAAATTCCTGGCCTTAAAAAGGCTAGCTGGTAATAGAATCATGGGAGTAAGACTATGAGCTTGCAAGATCCTATCGCGGATTTGTTTACACGTATCCGTAATGGTCAATCAGCGAAGAAAGTATCTGTAACGATGCCAACTTCAAAGCTGAAAGTAGCATTAGCTAAAGTACTAAAAGACGAAGGTTACATCGTAGATTTCGCTGTTAACAGTGAAGCGAAACCTGAGCTTTCTATCGAGTTAAAGTACTTCGAAGGCAAAGCTGTAATTGAAAATATCCAGCGTGTAAGTCGCCCTGGTTTACGTATCTATAAGAAACGTGACCAATTACCTAAGGTAATGGGTGGTCTTGGTATCGCTATCGTATCAACTTCTAAAGGCCTAATGACAGACCGCACAGCACGTAGTGCTGGTGTTGGTGGTGAAATCATTGGTTTTGTAGCTTAATCGGAGGGGAACTATGTCTCGCATAGCAAAGGCACCAATTACTGTTCCTGCCGGTGTAGAAGTTACATTAAAAGGCCAGGAAATCACAGTTAAAGGCAAAAACGGTGAACTAACTCGTACTATCAACAACGCTGTTGAAGTACAAGTTAATGACAACGTTATTACAACTTTACCTCGTGATGGCGTAGCTAATGCATGGGCTCAAGCAGGTACTGCTCGTGCTCTAATCAACAACATGGTTGTTGGTACGCATGAAGGTTACGAGAAGAAACTTCAGTTAGTAGGCGTTGGTTACCGTGCAGCAGCTAAGGGTAAAGTTTTAGACTTAACACTTGGTTTCTCACACCCAGTTAATTTCGCAGTTCCTGAAGGAATTACGATTGAAACTCCAAGCCAAACAGAAGTTCTAGTTAAGGGCGTAGATAAGCAGTTAGTTGGTCAAACAGCTGCTAACATTCGTGCATACCGTAAACCTGAGCCTTATAAAGGTAAGGGTGTTCGTTATTCAGATGAGAATGTACGCCGTAAAGAGGCTAAGAAGAAGTAAGGTAAGACGATGGATAAAAAAACAGCTCGTCTACGTCGTGCTAAACGCACTCGTAGAAATTATATTGAACAAGGCACAACGCGTCTTGTTATCCACCGCACGCCACGTCACATATATGCTCAAGTAGTAAATGCTGAGGGTAATGTACTGGCTGCTGCTTCTACTGTTGAAAAGGCTATTAGCGAAACAGTTAAAGGCACCGGTAACGTTGAAGCTGCGCAAGCAGTTGGCAAAGCGGTTGCTGAACGTGCGGCTGACAAAGGCATCGAAAAGATTGCTTTTGATCGCAGTGGCTTTAAATATCACGGCCGTGTGAAGGCGCTAGCTGATGCTGCGCGTGAAGCCGGTTTGCAATTCTAGGAGTAGACAATGGCTAACGTAGAAGCAAAGCAACAACAGCCTGATCTAGCTGAAAAGCTAATCGCGGTAAACCGTGTGTCTAAAGTAGTTAAAGGTGGTCGTATCTTTAGCTTTACTGCACTAACTGTAGTTGGTGACGGCGCAGGTAAAGTAGGTTTTGGTTATGGTAAAGCACGTGAAGTTCCAGCTGCTATTCAAAAAGCAATGGAAAAGGCACGTCGCAACATGATTAACGTAGACCTAAATGGCAATACATTACAGCATCCTGTTAAGGGACGTCATGCTGGCTCACTAGTGTTCATGAAACCAGCCTCTGAAGGTACTGGTATCATCGCAGGTGGTGCTATGCGTGCAGTACTAGAAGTTACTGGTGTGCAGAACGTACTTTCTAAATGTTACGGTTCTACTAACCCGATCAACGTGGTACGTGCAACGATTTCGGCTCTTGAGAATATGAATTCTCCACAGTCTATCGCTGCAAAACGTGGCCTTCGCGTAGACGAAATTCTGGGGTAACCATGGCAAATCAAACTGTAAAAGTAACACAAGTAAAAAGCTCTATCGGTCGTTTACCGAAACATAAAGCTACATTACGCGGTCTTGGTTTACGTCGTATCAACCACACTGTTGAGTTAGAAGACACAGCATGTGTACGTGGTATGATAAACAAGGTTTCTTACATGGTTAAGGTAGAGGGTTAATTCGATGCATTTGAATACACTTTCACCTGCTGCAGGTTCAAAAACTGCTCCAAAACGTGTTGGTCGTGGTATCGGTTCTGGTCTAGGTAAGACTGGTGGTCGTGGTCACAAAGGTCAAAAGTCACGTTCTGGCGGTAAAGTACGCGTTGGTTTTGAAGGCGGTCAAATGCCTATGCAACGTCGTCTACCAAAATTTGGTTTCACTTCTCGCAAATCTTTAGTATCTGCAGAAATAAACCTTTTTGAAATCGCTAAAGTAGAAGGCGATGTGGTAGACCTAAGCGCGTTACAAGCAGCTGGTCTAGTTAAAAAGAACGTTCTTTTCGTTAAAGTTGTTAAATCTGGCGAAGTTTCACGCGCTGTTACCGTTAAAGGCCTTAAAGCCTCTAAAGGTGCTCGCGAAGCAATTGAAGCTGCCGGAGGCAAGGTAGAAGACTAAGGAAGTACTAATGGCTAAACCAGGTCAAGATACACAAAGTGCACAAAGTGGACTTTCGGAATTGAAGCGCCGATTACTCTTCGTATTGGGTGCTATCATAATTTACCGTCTAGGTTCATTTGTGCCGATCCCTGGGATTGACGCCGCTGTACTTGCCGATTTCTTCGAGCAACAAAAGGGCACCATTGTTGAAATGTTCAACATGTTCAGTGGTGGTGCACTTGAGCGAGCTTCAGTGTTAGCACTGGGTATTATGCCGTATATTTCGGCTTCGATTATTACGCAACTATTAACGCATATGTATCCTCCGTTTATAGAGCTTAAGAAAGAAGGTGAACAAGGGCGTAAAAAAATTAGCCAGTACACACGCTATGGCACGCTTGTGCTAGCTACTATTCAATCAATCGGTATTGCTACTAGCTTACCGGGCATGATGGAGGGGTTAGTAGTTAACCCTGGTATGGGTTTCTATTTCACCGCAGTGGTGAGTTTAGTAACTGGTACTATGTTCCTTATGTGGTTGGGTGAACAGATAACAGAACGTGGTATCGGCAACGGTATTTCTGTTCTAATATTTGTTGGTATTGTAGCTAACTTGCCGTCTGCTATTGGTTCGACAGTCGAAATGGCGCGCCAAGGTGATTTGAATGTTTTTGTACTGTTGATGGTTGCGGTAATCGTATTCGCTGTTACTTATCTTGTAGTGTTTTTTGAACGTGGACAACGTCGTATTGTTGTTAACTACGCAAAGCGCCAACAAGGTCGTCAAGTATTTGCTGCTCAAAGCACGCATTTACCACTAAAAGTAAATATGGCGGGTGTTATTCCACCAATCTTCGCTAGCAGTATAATTCTGTTCCCTGGTACAATTGCAAGCTGGTTCGGCCAAGGTGAAGGTCCGGTCGCTGATGTATTACAAGCTGTTGCTACTACGCTGACTCCAGGTCAACCGTTGTACTCACTTGTTTTAGCTGCGGCTATTATCTTCTTCTGCTTTTTCTATACAGCGTTGGTGTTTAACCCGCGTGAAACTGCAGACAACCTTAAGAAATCTGGCGCATTTATCCCAGGTATTCGACCAGGTGAGCAGACATCTAAATACATTGATAAAGTGATGACACGCCTGACATTGGCAGGTGCTTTGTATATAACCTTTATCTGTCTGGTGCCTGAATTCATGACTATGGCATGGCAAACGCCATTCTATTTCGGCGGTACATCAATTTTGATTATCGTTGTTGTAATCATGGACTTTATGGCACAAGTACAGACTCACCTGATGTCTCATCAGTATGATTCTGTGCTGAAAAAAGCGAACCTTAAAGGCTACGGTCGATAAGGTCAGTTTACGGAGTTGAGCAATGAAAGTACGTGCTTCCGTTAAGAAAATATGCCGTAACTGTAAAGTTATTAAACGTGCTGGTGTAGTACGCGTAATTTGCAGTGAGCCTAAGCATAAGCAAAGGCAAGGCTAAGTAAACAGTCGTGCAGGCTGAGTTTTCTCGGCCTGTGTTTTTAGTAGTAATTTGGTCTTCGTTTGAGTATCCTTACGGGCTTTTCAAACTTATGATTACCAAATTCGAATATAGGAGATGTGTTAGTGGCCCGTATTGCTGGCATTAACGTCCCTGATCATAAACATGCAGTTATTGGTTTAACAGCTATTTATGGCATAGGTAAGACTCGCTCTAAGGCTATCTTAGAAGCGACTGGTATCGCCGAAACCACAAAAATCGGTGAACTTTCAGACGAAATTCTTGACGTACTGCGTGATGCAGTTGGCAAGTACACTGTTGAAGGTGATCTTCGTCGTGAAGTTACTTTAAATATCAAGCGCCTAATGGACCTTGGTTGTTATCGTGGCCTACGTCACCGTCGCTCTTTACCACTACGTGGTCAAAGAACTAAGACTAACGCGCGCACCCGTAAGGGTCCTCGTAAGCCTATTAAGCGATAAGGGGATAGTATTATGGCTAAGACACCAATTCGTCGTAAAAAGGTTAAAAAACAAGTTGCTGATGGTATGGCTCATGTTCATGCGTCTTTCAACAACACTATTGTAACGATTACCGACCGTCAAGGTAATGCATTATCATGGGCTACTGCCGGTGGTTCAGGTTTCCGTGGTTCACGTAAATCTACACCATTTGCTGCTCAGGTTGCTGCAGAGCGTGCAGGTACTGCTGCTCAAGAATACGGTTTAAAGAATCTAGAAGTTTTCATCAAAGGTCCAGGTCCAGGTCGTGAATCTGCTGTACGTGCTTTGAATGCTGCTGGTTACCGTATTACCAACATTACTGACGTGACGCCAATACCACATAATGGTTGTCGTCCACCGAAGAAACGTCGCGTTTAACAATAGGTTAGGAGAAATAACATGGCAAGATATTTGGGCCCTAAGCTCAAGCTGAGTCGTCGTGAAGGTACTGACCTGTTCCTTAAGAGCGGCGTAAGAGCTATCGACTCTAAGTGTAAACTTGAGACTGCACCTGGTCAGCACGGCGCTCGTAAAGGTCGCTTATCTGATTACGGTTTACAATTACGTGAAAAGCAAAAAGTACGTCGTATCTACGGTGTATTAGAAAAGCAATTCCGTAACTACTACAAAGAAGCTGCTCGCCTTAAAGGCAACACAGGTGAAAACTTGTTACAGCTTTTAGAGCAACGTTTAGACAATGTTGTATATCGCATGGGTTTTGCTAGCACACGTGCAGAAGCACGTCAGTTAGTAAGCCATAAAGCGATTTTAGTTAATGGTCGTGTTGTGAACATTCCTTCATACGTAATTACACCAGAAGATACTGTTGTAATCCGTGAGAAGTCTAAGACACAAGCACGTATCATCGCTGCTCTAGAGTTGGCTGAGCAACGTGAAAAGCCGACTTGGGTTGAAGTTGACGGTAAGAAATTGGAAGGCAGCTTTAAGCGTCTACCTGAGCGTTCAGACCTGTCTGCGGACATTAATGAACAACTAATCGTCGAACTTTACTCTAAGTAAAGTTAAGAGTTAAGAGAGGATAAAATGCAGGGTTCTGTTACAGAATTTCTAAAACCAAGGTTAGTCGACATCGACGCTATCAACCCAACGCGTTCTAAAATAGTTTTAGAACCATTAGAGCGAGGCTTTGGCCATACTCTGGGTAATGCTTTACGCCGTATATTACTTTCATCTATGCCTGGATGTGCAGTAACTGAAGTTGAAATCGACGGTGTATTACATGAGTACAGCGCGAAAGAAGGCGTTCAAGAAGACATCATTGAAATACTATTAAACCTTAAAGGTTTAGCAGTAACGTTAGAAGGCAAAGATGAAGTTTTTCTGACCCTGACTAAATCTGGTGTAGGCCCTGTTACTGCGGCTGATATTCAGCACGATGGCGATGTAACAATTGCTAATCCAGATCACGTTATTTGTAATTTAACTACAAATAACAGCGAGATCAGCATGCGTATTCGTGTTGAACGTGGTCGTGGTTATGTGCCGGCATCTAGTCGTTTATCCTCTGATGACGATGAGCGTCCAATTGGTAGATTGTTGCTTGATGCATCATTTAGCCCAGTTGAACGTATTGCGTACTCGGTTGAATCAGCTCGAGTTGAGCAACGTACAGATTTAGACAAATTAATCATTGATATGGAAACAAACGGCACTTTAGATCCAGAAGAAGCGATCCGCCGTGCGTCTACTATCTTAGCTGAGCAATTAGATGCATTCGTAGATTTACGCGATGTAACTGAGCCAGAAGAGAAAGAAGAGAAGCCAGAATTCGATCCTATTCTACTTCGTCCAGTTGATGATCTTGAACTAACAGTACGCTCAGCAAATTGTTTGAAAGCCGAGCAAATTCAATATATTGGTGATTTAGTTCAGCGCACTGAAGTTGAGCTTCTTAAAACGCCTAATCTAGGTAAGAAGTCTCTAACTGAAATTAAAGACGTGCTAGCTTCACGTGGTCTTTCTCTGGGCATGCGCCTAGAAAATTGGCCGCCTGCAAGTTTAGCTGAATAATCTAAATCACTATATTAGTTTAGTTAGAAGGATAGGGTCATGCGCCATCGTAAGAGTGGTCGTCAATTAAACCGTAACAGTAGCCATCGTAAAGCGATGTTTAGCAATATGGCAGGTTCTTTGGTGAAACATGAAATCATCAAAACTACTTTGCCTAAAGCGAAAGAGTTACGTCGTGTAATTGAACCTTTAATCACACTGGCTAAGACTGACAGTGTAGCAAATCGCCGTTTAGCGTTTGCTCGCACGCGTGATAATGAAGTTGTTGGTAAATTATTCAGTGAAATCGGTCCGCGTAATGCAGATCGTCCAGGTGGTTACACTCGTATTCTTAAGTGTGGCTTCCGTACTGGTGATAATGCACCAATGGCTTATATTGAACTAGTTGGTCGCCCAGCGACTAACGAAGCAGTTCAAGAAGACGCACAGTCTGCAGAGTAAGTCTTAAAGAAACCTAAAAGCCGAGCAATGCTCGGCTTTTTCTTGCCTAAAATTTATTAAGTCCCCTCCAACAGAATATTTCTTCCTAAAGTTCCTATTTTATAAGCTTATATGGATTCATTTAAAACTTTTATCAGCGATATCTTTTCATCAAGAGTGGTTTATTAACTATCCTAATGACTTTTTTAAACTCAAGACGGCTAATTGAATTGGCTTCATAATAAATAAATGAGCAAAAACTAAATTTAGCTGATATTTAACATCTTACACTTTCTATTGAGCCTCAACGCCCACAGACTTAAATAGTTCCATTTTTTAAACCGAACTAAATTCACGTAGAGCATAGCAAGTCAATTCAAGAATGCTCTTTGTATTTGCCTTATCTAATTGTTACTCCTTATAAAGAAGCAATTTGAACTTTGTGTAGCGGTATAGATCATTTATTAATGAATAGGATTCGAATGGATCCCATTTCGAAAGGGTGACTATGGCTTTTAATACTCGTTTTTACATTAACTAGCTATATAAACTAGTAAAGACACACTGTTTAGTGTTGTTTTTGACCGTTTAGCTCAAATTGTCAGCGAACAGCACATTATTTCAAGTTTTCTTCAAAAAAGGGTTGATCTGTTTTCGGATCTCCCTATAATGCGACCCCACTGAGACGGGAAACGCCAACGCATAGCGGGGCACGAACAACTCAGGGTGTTAAGTAAAACTTAAATTGAATTTTTTAGAAAGTTTAAATTTAAGTGTTGACAAAAAAATAGGAAAGCGTAATATGCGCAGCCCTAGCGAGATAAAGTTCAACTTTATAATCGCAACGTTCTTTAACAATATAAA